>CAZDAV010000135.1:0-3599 GCA_964503725.1 uncultured Steroidobacteraceae bacterium | reverse complement strand
CATGACAACCCTCGCCCGCCGGTTCAGCACCTGGCGCTACGTCATGAATCACGCCAACATGCCCGACGGGGTGAAGATGGACTCGGTCAGCAAGTGGCTGATCGTGACCCGCGCCGCGGTCTTCACCATGACCGCGACCTCCGGCCTGATCGGTGGCCTGCTGGCGATCGGCACCGTGGGAGCCAGCGTCAACTACTGGTACCTGGTCCTGGCGATCATCGGCCTTGTCATCGCGCATGCCGCCAACAACATGATCAACGACTACTTCGACCTGGAGGGCGGCGTCGACACCGATGACTACGTCCGCGCCCTCTACGCCCCGCACCCGATCCTGTCGGGCTGGCTGACCAAGGCGCAGCTGCGCAACGCGATCCTGCTGATGCAGGCATTCGACCTGGCCATCCTGCTGGTGCTGGTCTGGGCGCGCGGCCCGTGGGTCGCTGCCTTCGCCTTCGGCGGCCTGTTCATCAGCGTCTTCTACGTCGCTCCCCCGATCAAGCTCAAGCATCACGGGCTGGGCGAACCGGGCGTCTTCGTCGTCTGGGGCCCACTGATGATCGCGGGGACCTACTTCGTGGCCACCGGCACGCTCCCCGGCTGGGTCTGGGTCGCCTCGCTGCCGTACGCGATCCTGGTCACCACCGTGCTTTTCGGGAAGCACATCGACAAGATCGCGGCCGATACCGCCAAGGGCATTCGGACGCTGCCGGTGATCCTTGGCGAGGCCCGCGCGAGACGCGTCGCCCAGGGGCTCATGATCGCCTTCTACCCGATCGTCCTCGGTTCCGCCCTGGCCGGCTGGATCGGTCCGTTCGTCATGCTCGTGGTTCTCGGCCTCCCAATGCTCGTCCAGGTGCTCCGCCAATTCTCGGAGCCGCGGCCCGAGACCCCGCCGAACAGCTACGTCGGCTGGCCGCTGTGGTTCGTCGGCGGCGCCTTCCGTCACACCCGGCGGGCCGGCGGCCTGCTCATCCTGGGCCTCCTCCTGAACGCCGTCCTGGCCGGAATCCGCCTGCCGTGGGCCTAGTCGCAATCAGGGCCGATGTTCCCGGTCGGTGACGAGAACCTCCCCGGCCGCGGCCTGGCCTGGGTGACGATCGGCATCATCGCGGCCAATATCGCCGTCTTCCTCCTCCTCCAGGCGGCGAGCGGCGACAACGCCTTCACCTACGCCTGGAGCGCCGTGCCCCTCGAGATCACGACCGGCGTCGACCTGATCCGGCCCGAGCCGCTCCCCGGCACCGACTTCCTGATCCCCCAGGGACCAGGCCCGGACCCGATCTTCTTCACCCTGCTGTCGAGCATGTTCATGCATGGCGGGTTGCTGCACCTGGCCGGCAACATGCTCTTCCTGTGGGTCTTCGGCGACAACGTCGAGCACCGCGCCGGGCATCTGCTCTTCCTGGTGGTCTACCTGGCCACCGGGGTGGCCGGCTCGATGGCCCAGATCTGGAGCGATCCCACCTCGCCGATCCCGACGCTCGGCGCATCCGGCGCCATCTCCGGCGTGCTGGGTGCATACATCGTTCTTTACCCGGGCAACCGGGTCACCGTCTTTGCCTTCCGCTTCCTCGTCCAGGTGCCTGCCCTGGTGGCGATCGGGATGTGGATCGTGCTCCAGATCATCTCCGGCTTTGCGGACGCGACCGGCGTGGGCGGCGTGGCCTACCTGGCGCACATCGGGGGGTTCGCGGCGGGCGCGCTGGTGGGCCTGCTGCTGCGAGCGCGCCCGGATCGTGGCGGCCCGGCGATCGCCGCGCTGCCCTGATGCGCCCCGCGGATCCGGGCCTCTTCGGCCCGGGGAGTGCCTCGTGGCGGATCGATCGCGAGGTGCTGATTCTCTCCGGCGGCACCTGCGCTCTGCTGATGCAGCTGGCGCACCCCGCGGTGGCGGCCGGCGTGGCCGACCACTCGGACTTCCGGGCGGACCCTTTCGCCCGCCTGCGTCGCACCATGAACACGTCGTATGCGGTCGTGTTCGGCAGCACGCCACGGGCGGAACGGGCCATCCGCCGCATGAATGCCATCCATGCCACCGTGGCCGGCACCGTGCCGGAGACGGGAGAGCCGTATCGCGCCGTCGACCCGACCCTGCTGCTGTGGGTCCACGCCACGCTGGTCGATACGGCGATCCGGGTCTACGACAGGTTCGTGGCTCCGCTCGCCCCCGAGCAGGCTGAGCGCTACCACGCCGAGGCGCGGCAGATTGCCATTCGGCTGGGGGTGCCGGAGCGGTCGCTGCCGCGGACGCTTGCCGAGCTGCGGGGCGAGATGGATCGGCTGATTCGCTCAGGTGAGGTTCGGGTGACGCCCACGGCGCGGTCGCTGGCCCAGACCGTTCTCTATCCGAGCCGATTCCCGCCGAGGCCGGTCTGGGACCTGGCCCATCTGATCTCCCTCTCCGTTCTGCCGTCGGAGATCCGCGACGGCTACGGCATCCGATGGTCGGCCGGCCGCGAGCGGGGCCTGGCGCTGGTCGCCGCCGCGTCTCGTCGTCTCCTGCCGCTCGTCCCCCGTCCGCTGCGCCACGTCCCAGCCGCTCGCTCCGCCGATCGTCGCCTGCGACGGGCAGGCGCCGCGGGGTGACCGCGTGGGCCCGGCTCGGTATCATGCCGGCAGCCCGCTCCCGCCACCGCTGATTGCCGTGCGCCGCTCCGGCGCGTTTCGAGGGACTCCGTTGAACCGCTTCGCGAAGCTCGCCGTCGCCGCCTCGGTCGCGACCTTCGTGCTGATCGCGGTCGGCGGCCTGGTACGCGCCACAGACTCCGGCCTCGGCTGCCCTGACTGGCCGCTCTGCTTCGGCAGCTGGATTCCGCCCGCCGACCTGCACGCCTGGATCGAGCACAGCCACCGCCTCGTCGCGGCCGTGGCGGTCGGGCCGCTCGTCGCCGTGGTCGGTCTGATGACGGTCTTCACGACGCGGCGGCGCGACCGGCCCCTGCTGCTGGCCGCCGTGGCGGCCGGCGTGCTGGTGATCGTGCAGGCCTGGCTCGGAGGGCAGGTGGTGATTCAGCAGCTGCGGGCCGAGCTCGTCACGCTGCACCTGGGGATGGCGCTCACCGTGCTGGCCATCACCATCGGCATCGCCGATCGGGCCGTGAACGGTGCCTTCCCGAGCCCGTCGCGAGCGGCGCCGGTTGGGCTGATCACCATCGCCGGCATGGCGGTCTTCGCCCAGATGCTGCTCGGCTCGTGGGTGAGCGGCACCGGGGCCGGCCTCGCCTTCGCCGACTTCCCGCTGATGGGCGGGAGCGTGTGGCCGGCATTCGTCGTGGACGCGCAGGTGGTGCAGGCAGCCCATCGGGTCCTTGCCGTCGCGGTCGGGGCCCTGGTGGTCTGGATGGCCGTTCGGGTCCGGAGCGCAACCGTTGCTCCCTACCCGCGGCGGCTGGCCCTGCTGGCGGTGCTGCTCGTCGCATTGCAGATCGGCCTCGGCGCGGCGAACGTGTGGTCGCGCCTCTCCGCGCTGTTCGTAGTCCCGCACCTCGCGGTCGGCGCGGCGCTGTGGGCCACCACGGTGCTGCTCTTCCTGGCGATCCGCCGCCAACCGGCGGCCCGCCCCGCGATGCCGCCACCGGTCGCCGAGGGTGCGGCGCCGA
>CAZDAV010000134.1:0-3633 GCA_964503725.1 uncultured Steroidobacteraceae bacterium | reverse complement strand
GCCGCTTCAGCCCGCAGGCGGGCATAGCCGGGTTTCACCTGCTCGTTGATGATCCGCAGGCGCCCGTCGAACGGCAGGAAGGCGCTCTTGATCGCGTTGAGGGTCAGCCATTCCATGTCGGCGAGGTCCCAGCCGAAGGTGGCGACCATGTTGAGGAACTCGTCGGAGAGGGTGATGTTGCTCATCAGCCGGTCGTCGGTATTGAGTGTCACCCGGAAGCGCAGCCGCTTGAGCAGGTCGATCGGGTGCTCCTCGATACGCGCCACCGCCCCGATATCCACGTTCGAGGTGGGGCACATCTCGAGTGGAATGCGCCGATCCCGCACATAGGCGGCCAGCCGTCCCAGGGTCACGCGCCCGTCCGGCTCGACGGTGATGTCGTCCACGATCCGCACCCCGTGCCCCAGTCGCTCGGCGCCGCAGAACTGGAGCGCCTCCCAGATCGACGGCAGGCCGAACGCCTCCCCGGCGTGGATCGTGAAATGGAAGTTCTCATGCGCGATCAGCTGGAAGGCGTCGAGGTAGCGAGTCGGCGGGTAGCCCTTCTCCGGCCCGGCGACGTCGAAGCCGAAGACGCCGTTGTCCCGATGCCGCACCGCCAGCTCGGCGATCTCGACCGATCGCGCCGCCTGCCGCATGCCGCTCAGCAGCAGCCCGACCACGATCGCTCGACCGGCCGATGCGCGTCGGACGCCCGCGGTGGCAGCCTCGACCACCTCGTCGAGCGTAAGGCCCTCGCGGAGGTGCTGCTCGGGCGCGAAGCGGACCTCGGCGTAGACGATCCCATCGTCGGCGAGGTCCTCCACCGATTCCGCCGCGACGCGCTCGATCGCATCGGCGCGCTGCATCACCGCCACGGTGTGGTCGAACGCCGTGAGGTAATGAACCAGCGAGCGGTCCGCGGCACCGGGCGCCGGCTTGAACCAGGTCGCGAGCTCGGTGGGGTCATGCGTCGGCAATCCCGTGTAGCCGATCTCGTCTGCCAGCTCGATCAGGGTCGACGGTCGCAGCCCTCCGTCGAGATGCTCGTGCAGCAGCACCTTGGGGGCGCGTCGGATGGTGGCCAGGTCGAGGGCAGGGCGCGTCGCGATGGTCATGCTTGGCGGGCAGCCTAGCCCTCTGCCTGCGCGGCGACAAGGGGAAGCGCTACCCTTCCGCCGATGGCTAGCCGACCTCTGCTCATCGTCGCCGCGGCGACGCCCCTGATGGTGGGCGGAGCCGACCTCGACGAGGAGACTATCTGGCCGATGGTGCGGTTCCTGGTCGAGCACGGTGCCGACGGAGTCTTCGCCGGCGGGACCACCGGCGAGGGGATCCTGCTCTCCACGGCCGAGCGAGAGCGGCTCGCCATCCTGTTTCGAGCCGCGGTGCAGGGGCAGCTGATCGTGCACTGCGGAGCCCAGACCACGGCCGACACGAGCAGGCTGGCTGCCCACGCGGCCGAGATCGGGGCTGACGCGGTGGCGGTCATCCCGCCCCCCTACTTCCCCCTCGACGCGGCCGCGCTGACCGAGCACTTCGTGACCTCAGCCGCGGCCTGCGCACCACTCCCCTTCTACATCTATGCCTTCGCGGCGCGGAGCGGGTACCCGGTGTCGATCGAGGTCGTGGAGCGGGTGCGCGCGCGAGCCTCGAACCTGGCCGGGCTCAAGGTCAGCGAGTCACCCTTCGAGAAGGTCGAGCCATACCTGGACCTGGGGCTGCCCGTCCTCATCGGCTCGGAGCCGCTCGTTCCGGCCGGGCTGCGGCGCGGTGCGGTGGGTGCAGTGTCAGGCCTGGCGGCAGCGTTCCCGGACGTGGTGCGGGGTGCGCTCGACGCCCCCGACGCTGCGGCTGAGGAGCGGTTGCGCTCGCTGCGCACCGCGATGGAGGCGCAACCGTTCATTGCCGCCGTGAAGCACGTCCTGCGACGGCGCGGCGTCCCGGTCAACCACGACCTGCGCGCCCCGATGCGCCGCCTCACCGAAGCCGAGGCGACGGCACTCGACGCGTCGCTTGCCATGCTCGACCCCGCCATCGCAGTCGGCTAGCCCGATTCGGCGACCTCGCCGACGCCCAGCGCGCCGCCCCCCACGCCGGTTGGTCGGTGGTCCGGCGCCATCGCCGCATCGTTCATCTCGAAGCGGCTCGGCGGGGCGGCGGCTGCGAGCCGCGCGATCTCGTCGGCGTCGAGCGCGTAGCCGAAGCGGATGGCCGCGACGTTCTCGTCCTGGTAGCGGCGCGGCAGGGATTCGCGAATGGCGGTCTCGTCGAAGTCGATCTCGGCAAGGCGCATCAGCCGCCCGAGCGCGATCATGTTGCCGAACAGCTCCTTGCCGAAATGCTCGGAGCCGAGCGAGGCGAAGGGGATCTGCTCGTCACCAGCCTTGCCAAGGCCGAGGTCGGTGACCACCTTGCGACCGCTGATGCGCAGGTGGCCCTTGTCGGCCAGCTTGAGCAGGATGTCCGCCTCCTCGACCACCGGGTTGGCGATCGGCTGATCGTCGAAGATGACGAAGGCGTCGGACATGCTGCCGCGGACGCTCGAGTCGTAGTCGAACAGGACCGTCACCTGCTTGCCCATCCGGGCCAGCAGCGCGCCCAGGACCCCGGCGATCACCCGCACCCCCTGGCCGCCGACCCCGTCGAGCGCGATCCTCGTCGTCAAACGGCCGGCTCGGGGTCGATTCCCGCCTCACGCAGGGCATCGGCGAGGGTGAGCTCCCCCTTGGCCACTCGCAGCTTGACCTCGGAGGGAAGGCGCTGCATCAAGGCCAGCTTGCGCTGCGCCTCGGCGCGCTTCGCTTCCTTCGGATCCTCCGCCTTGGCCTCCGCCTTCTGGGCGGCGAGCTCGGTGGGCTGATCCTGTGTGCGCGGGTCCTGGCCAGTGGCGCTGATCTCGACCTCGCCGGCCGCCACCGGAGCGCCGGACGGGGCGCTGGCTCCGGTCCGCAGCCACTCGGGCAGGGGGATTCCGGCCTGCGACAGCGCTTCCGCCAGGGTCAGCTCCTTCTTCGCCACGCTGAGCTTGACCTCGGCGGTCAGCTGCGCCATCAGTGCGGCCCGCTCCAGTGACTCCGCTCTGCGCCGCGCCTTGTCGTCGTCGGTGGAGGCCGGGGCGGGGCCGGTCGCACCCGTCGCGCCCGGAGACTCCGTCGCGGAGGCCATCGGTCCTGCGGGCTGCGCGGGGAGCGCATCCGGCCGCTCGGGCGTGGTGGTGGTGCTGGAGCCGTTGCCATTCGCCGTGGCCGCGGAGGCGTCGGTCTGCGGAGAGAGGAGCCCGATCTCGAAGGGGTTGAGGCGCACGGCGTCCTTGGCCGCGCGCTTGTAGGTCTTGCGATAGAAGCTGAGCATCTCATTCGCGCTGGCAAAGCCGATGCGACGGCCGTTGTTCTCGATGCACTGGCTGGTGATGTCGACGAGGGAGAAGCCCGGATGCTCGATCGCCTCGCGGATGACGTTGCGCATATGAAGCTGGTGGTAGACGGTCGTCTTGGCGTAGAGGGACTGCGAAGAACTGCGCACCAGCCCCTGCAGGTTGATCGGCGTATTCGGATTGCCGGCCGGCGACGAGAGGGTCTTGGTGCCGATCGGCGTGGTCGGTCCAGTCTGGCCGCCGGTCAGGCCGTAGATCTCGTTGTTGTTGCACAGCAC
>CAZDAV010000133.1:0-3669 GCA_964503725.1 uncultured Steroidobacteraceae bacterium | reverse complement strand
GCGGTCGGATGCCGGCGCTCCAGGTCGGCTGGTTCGGCAGCCAGGTGCTGCTGGTCTTCGCCGATCGGGCGTCCCGTGACGCGGCCGCCCTGGTCGTTCGCGGGGATGGCTGAGCGAAGCACCTGACCGCGTAGACTCGCGTCTGCGATGGACGGCCACCCCAACCGGACCTGCCTGGCGCGGCTCCCCGGCGGCGAGCTGCGTATCCTTGGCGCCCACGATCTCGACGAGATCGACAGCCTCCGGGCGCAGCCGGAGACGCTCGTGTGGCTGGATATCGCCTCACCGACGGACGCCGACCTCACCCTCCTGCGTGACGAGTTCGACCTCCATCCGCTGGCGATCGAGGATCTCGAGAAGCGCAGGCAGCGCCCGAAGGTCGATACGTACGCCGAGCAGCACGTGATCGTGACGTACGAGGTCCTGCCGACCACGATGCCGGATCGCACGTTCGACCTCGGCGAGCTCCACCTGTTCGCCGGCGCGGGCTACGTCGTCAGCGTGCGGTGGCATGAGTCGCCGGCGATCGCGGATATCGAGGCGCGCTTCCGGCAGCGTGCGGATGCCGTGGCGGCGACGCCGGGAGCGCTGGTGTACTCGATCCTCGACGCGGTGGTCGACGGCTATTTCCCGCTCCTCGACCGGATCTCGGAGCGGATCGAGGACCTGGAGGACCTCATCCTGGAGGGTGGCCCGGGGCACGACACGCTGCGCTCGATCCTCGACCTCAAGCGTGCGCTGCTCGAGCTGCGCCGGAACCTCTCCCCCCAGCGCGACGTCGCCAATGCGATGCTGCGGCGTGACCTGGCGCTGGTCGACGAGGCGTCGGCGCCCTACTTCCAGGACCTGTACGACCACCTGGTACGGGTGCTCGACCAGCTCGACCTGCAGCGCGACCTGCTCGCGTCGGCGCTCGAGGCCAACCTGTCGGTGACGAGCAACAACCTGAACGCGGTCATGAAGCGGCTGACCGCATTCACGGTGATCATCATGGTGCCCACGCTCATCGCAGGCATCTACGGCATGAATTTCCACTTCATGCCCGAGCTGAGCTGGCCGGTCGGCTACCCGTTCGCCCTGGGCATCATGGCGGTCGCCATGATCGGCGTGGCCGCCCTATTCAGGCACAACGACTGGTTCTGATGGCTGTCCCGATGAGCGAGACCCCAGCCATCGAGGCGATCGACCTGGTGCGGTCGTATCGGACTCACACGGGAGTCGTGCGCCGACGACCGCTGACCGTCGAGGCGGTGCGCGGCATCAGTTTCGACGTGCGCCCCGGCGAGCTGTTCGGGCTGCTTGGGCCGAACGGTGCCGGCAAGACGACGACGATCAAGATGCTCATCACGCTGCTCCTGCCGACATCCGGCGAGGCGCGGGTGATGGGCTTCGACGTCGTGCGCGAGACGATGGCGGTACGCCAGCGGATCGGCTATGTCTTCGGCGGCGACCGTGGCCTCTACGATCGCGTCAGCGGCTTCGACAACCTGCGCTATTTCGCGGAACTCTACGGCGTCGACCCGGCGGAGCAGAAGGCTCGCATTGCGTCGCTGCTGGAGCTGGTGGGGCTGACTGGGCGGGAGCGCGAGAAGGTCGAGGGCTACAGCCGCGGCATGCGGCAGCGCCTGCACATCGCGCGCGGCCTCCTCCACGATCCAGAGGTGATCTTCATGGACGAGCCGTCGATCGGCCTGGACCCCGTCGGCGCCCGGGAGCTGCGCCAGACGGTGCGGTCGCTCGTCGACTCCGGCAAGACGGTCCTGCTCACCACTCACTACATGTTCGAGGCCGATGCCCTGTGCGACCGAATCGCGGTGATCAACGCGGGCCGCATCGTTGCGCTCGGCACCGGCGCGGACCTCAAGGACGCCATCGCCAATCGAACCATCGTCGAGATCGAGACGTTCGGCGTGACCGACGAGGCGGTCGAACGGCTGCGACGAGACGACGAGGTCACCGCCATCAACATGGAGGAGCGTGACCAGAGCCAGATCCTGCTCGTCCAGAGCGACCGCGGCGCGCAGATCACCCAGCGCCTCCTCGCGCTCCTCGGCGACACGCGCGTCGGCAAGGTGGTCGCCCGCGAGCCGACCCTCGAGGACGCGTACGTGCATCTCATCGCCACCACCGGCGACGACGAGGCTCGGGCGGCGCGGGCGGCATCGGTCCAGTAGGTTGGTGCCATGAGCGCGGAGCGGACGCTGCGGCTGATCTGGTTCGTGACGTGGTTCAACGTGCGCATGCTGCTGGCCAGCGAGTTCTTCATCCTCACCACCTTCATCTCGCCGCTCATCTTCGCCACGCTCGCCTTCTTCCTGTTCCAATCGGGCGGTGGGACTGCCGGGCAGACGCTCCTGTACGTGGCGCTCGGCGCCGGCATGATGGGCGTCTGGAGCACGACCCTGTTCGGCTGCGGCGGGGCCATCGCCTGGCAGCGCTGGGAGGGGACGCTGGAGCTGCTGGTCAACGCCCCGTCCCGCTATGACTTCATCCTGGTCGGCCAGACATTCGGGGCCGTGGTGCTCGGCTTCTACGGCATCGTGGCCACCCTGGCGTGGGGGGCCATCCTGTTCGGGATGCCGATCCAGGCAACCTATCCGCTGATCCTGCCCCTCTCGCTGCTGGCGGCGATCGTCTCGCTCGGATCGCTGGGCATGCTGATCGCCACCACATTCGTCCTGTACCGGCACGCGAATGCGCTCGGCAACCTGCTCGAGTACCCGATCTGGCTGGTCGCTGGCCTGCTCGTGCCGGTCGCCACGCTGCCGTTCTGGGTGCACCCCATCAGCTGGCTGCTGGCGCCGACCTGGGGAATGGAGGCGATCCGCGGCGCGGCCACCGGAGCAGAGCCGCCGCTCTTTGCCATCGTCATGTGCTTCGTGCTGGCGGTGGCGTACTACCTCGCCGCCCGCATCACGCTCGTCTTCGTGCTGGCCAAGGCCCGCCGCGACGCGACGCTGGCGCTGCAATGAGCGCCCTGGCGGCGCCGATCTCGCAGGTCACCCCTGGCACGCTCCGATCCGCGTGGCGCGTCTTCTGGTACGGCGGCCGGATGAGCTACGGGATGCTCTTCAATTGGGCTCGCCCGTCGATCTACATCCCCACGCTCATCGGTGGGCCGACCTTCCAGCTCCTCTTCTTCGCGGCGCTGGGCTCCTACGCCACGGGCCGATCGCCCGCCTATTTCGCGATCGGGAACGCGGTCCAGGTATCAGCCCTGGCCGGCGTGTTCGGGATGACCATGGCGATCGCCAATGAGCGCTGGTTCGGGACGCTCCCCGCCCTGCTCGCTACCCCGGCGAACAGGCTCGCACTCTTTGCCGGCCGCTTCATGCCATTCGTGGCGCACGGCCTGCTCGTGTCGCTCTATGCCTTTGGGGTGGGAGTCGTCTTCCTTGGCGTGCGGCTGGCGCCGGATTCGATCGCGGTGGCCGGCCTGGCGCTGCTGACCACCACGTTCTCGTGCACCGCCATCGGTGCGCTCCAGGGCGCCGTCTCGCTCCGCCTGCGCGACGGCCTGTTCGGCGCCAACCTGGTCACCATGGCGATCCTCCTGTTCTGCGGCGTGAACATCCCGTTGCACGAGCTCCCTGGCTGGATGCAGGTGGTCGGCAACCTGCTTCCGTTCACCCATGGGCTCGAGGCCGTCCGACAGGCGGCGGACGGGGC
>CAZDAV010000132.1:0-3782 GCA_964503725.1 uncultured Steroidobacteraceae bacterium | reverse complement strand
AGCTGGTCCAGAAGCCGGAGCTGTACGACGTGCTGGTGCTGCCGAACCTGTACGGAGACATCGTCAGCGACCTGGCCGCCGGCCTGGTCGGGGGACTCGGCGTGGCCCCCGGGGCCAACATCGGCGAGAAGGCAGCCGTCTTCGAGGCGGTCCACGGCTCCGCCCCGAAGTACGCCGGCCAGGACAAGGCGAACCCGACCGCCCTGATCCTGTCGGCGGCGCTCATGCTTCGCCATCTCGGCGAGACCGACGCGGCGGACCGGGTCGAAGCCGCGGTGCGCGGCGTGATCGCGGAGGGACGCACCACCACCCACGACCTGGGCGGCAGCGCGGGGACGCGCGAATTCGCCGCGGCGGTGGCGTCCCGCGTTCGCGGCGCCTGACGGCCCGGTGATCGGCCCCGGCGCACCCACCGCGACGCTGTGGCTAGAATGCCGGGTAGGCCGAGCCGCGATTGGGTTGCAGCCTCAGATCGGCCACCCATGATCCCCAGACCGATGGAGGAGGCGCCGACTCCGGCATGACTGCGACCGAGGCGAGGAACCCGCGCGGCACCGCGCGGCAGGGCCTGGGGGCCACCAGCCGGCGTGACGCCTGGTGGCTGGTGCCGGGCATCATCGCCGGCGGCTTTGGGACGTTCATCGCTTATTCCCTCTTCTCGGCCCTGATCTGGGAGCCGTTCTTCCACGTCCCGTACGAGGTCGCCGGCTACCTGTCGCCCTTCTTCTCGCCGCTCCTCTTCGTCGACGCCCTCCCGGCCTGGTTCTCGCCGGCGATCCTGATCCTCTGGGTCCCGCTCGGGTTCCGGGCGACTTGCTACTACTACCGGAAGGCCTACTACCGCTCCTACTTCGCCGATCCGCCCGCCTGCGCGGTCGGGGAGCCGAGGATCCACCGGCGCTATGCGATGGAGCGAGCCTTCCCGTTCATCCTCCAGAACATCCACCGCTACTTCCTGTACCTCGCCTTCATCCCGCTCTTCTTCCTGTGGATCGACGCGGTAATCCCGATCTGGAACACCGGCCAGATCAGGATCGGCCTCGGCACTCCGCTGCTCCTCGTGAACGCCGCGCTGCTGACCGGCTACTCGCTCTCCTGTCACTCGCTGCGCCACCTCACCGGCGGGCGCCTCGACTCCTTCTCCTGCGGGGTGGCCGCGCGGATGCGGTACGGGGCATGGCTGCGGCTCACCGGCCTCAACGAGCGCCACATGCAGTGGGCCTGGGTCAGCCTCGTCTCCGTGGCGGTATCGGACCTTTACATCCGCTTGCTGGCCGCCGGGGTCATCGTGGATCCGGCCATCTGGCTGTGACCGGCGGGTCATCGTCCACCGAGACCCACGAGCACGACGTGCTGGTCATCGGCGCAGGGGGCGCCGGCCTGCGCGCCGCCATCGAGGCTGCCGCGGCGGGGGCCTCGGTGGGACTGGTCTGCAAGTCGCTGCTGGGCAAGGCGCACACCGTGATGGCCGAGGGAGGCGTGGCCGCCGCGCTGGCCAATGTTGCCGCCGAGGACTCCTGGCAGACCCACTTCCGCGACACCATGGTCGGCGGGAAGATGCTGAACAACTGGCGCATGGCCCAGCTCCACGCCCAGGAGGCCCCGGATCGGGTGCGCGAGCTCGAACGCTGGGGCGCGGTCTTCGATCGGACCCGCGACGGGCGGATCCTGCAGCGCCCCTTCGGCGGGCACACCCACCCGCGCCTTGCGCACGTCGGCGACCGTACCGGCCTGGAGATGATTCGGACGCTGCAGGATCGGGCCGTGCAATCCGGCCTGGCGGTCTACATGGAATGCATCATCACCCGACTCCTGACCGATGGCGATCGCGTCAACGGCGCGTTCGGGTACTGGCGTGCGAACGGGGAGTCGGTCGCCTTCGCGGCGAAGGCGGTGATCCTGGCCACCGGCGGCATCGGTCGCGCCTACGAGATCACCTCGAACTCCTGGGAGTACTCCGGCGATGGGCATGCGCTGGCATACGGCGTCGGAGCGGAGTTGATCGACATGGAATTCCTCCAGTTCCACCCGACCGGCATGGTCTGGCCGCCGGGCGTGCGCGGGCTGCTCGTCACCGAGGCCGTCCGCGGCGAGGGAGGCATCCTCCGCAACAAGGACGCCGAGCGCTTCATGTGGAAGTACCTGCCCGACGATCGCCGACACGAATACGCCGAGACCGATGAAGAGGCGAGCCGCTGGGTCGAGGCGCTCAGCGCCGGACAACAGACCGATGCGCGGCGCCCGCCGGAGCTGTCGACCCGGGACAACGTTGCGCGCGCCATCCACACGGAGGTCCGCGAGGGTCGTGGCTCGGGCCACGGCGGCGTCTTCCTCGACATCAGCTACCTGCCTCCGGACCTGGTGCGGCGCAAGCTGCCGTCGATGTACGAGCAGTTTCGAGAGCTCGCCGACGTCGACATCACCGCCGGCCCGATGGAGGTGGGGCCCACCTGCCACTACATGATGGGTGGGGTGCGGGTCGACCCGGAGACCGCGGCCAGCACGCGGCTGGGGCTGTTCGCCGCCGGCGAGGTGGCGGGCGGCATGCACGGCGCCAATCGGCTGGGCGGCAATTCGCTCTCGGACCTGCTCGTCTTCGGCCAGCGAGCCGGTGCGGGGGCCGCCGCCTACGCCGCCGAGGCGCCGCCGTCGCATGACCTTGATGCGGGGCAGCTCAGGCAGGCCGAGGCCGAGCTCGGCGCTCCCCTCGAGCGAGAAGAAGGCGAAAGCCCATATCGGCTCCATGCCGACCTGCAGACCGCCATGCAGTCGCTGGTCGGGATCTTTCGAACCGGCGCCGACCTGGAATCGGCGCTCGAGCGGATCGACGAGCTGCGCGCACGCTGGGAGAAGGTTCGGGTCACCGGGTCGCGCGCGTACAACCCGGGTTGGAACCTGAGCTTCGAGCTGCAGAACATGCTGGTCTGTGCCGAAGCCGTCGCGCGCAGCGCGCTGCAGCGCACCGAGAGCCGCGGCGCCCATGCGAGGCTTGACCACCCGGACCTCGACCCCGAATGGGGGAGCCGGAACAGCACGGTGGCCCGGGACGGCGCCGAGATGCGGGTGACGGCCAAGCCGCTCCCGCCCATGCCCGATGATCTCCGCAAGCTGATCACGGCCTGAGGGACTGACACATGGCCCGCACCCGAACCGTCTCGTTCCGATTCTTCCAGGTCTTCCGCGGCGGCCCCGAGGATGAGGGCGAGTACGTCGAGTACGCCGTGCCGGTGGAGGAGGGGATGGTGGTGCTCGACGCCCTGCACTGGATCCAGGCGCACGATGCGCCCGACCTTGCCGTGCGCTGGAACTGCAAGGCCGCGAAGTGCGGCTCATGCGGCGCGGAGGTCAACGGCCGGCCGTCGCTGACCTGCAAGACCCGGCTCAGCGACCTTCCGGCTGACCAACCGATCAGGGTCGAGCCGATGCGGACCTTCCCGCTCATCAAGGACCTCGTCACGGACGTCTCGTGGAACTACGACGTCAACCGCCAGATCCAGCCGTTCACCCCGCCACCGGACGCGCCCGAGGAGGCCTGGCGCTGGCAGCAGGAGGACGTGGAGCGGGTCCAGGAGTTTCGCAAGTGCATCGAGTGCTTTCTCTGCCAGGACGTGTGCCATGTGCTGCGCAACCACGAGACAAAGGATCCGTTCATGGGGCCGCGCTTCCTGGTCCGGGTTGCCGGACTTGAGCTGCACCCGATGGACACGGCCGATCGCCGGGGCCACCTGAAGGACGACGGCGGGATCGGATACTGCAACATCACCAAGTGCTGCACCGAGGTC
>CAZDAV010000131.1:0-3799 GCA_964503725.1 uncultured Steroidobacteraceae bacterium | reverse complement strand
GGCGCATGAGGCGCGGCATCGGTCAGTCGGCGGCGATCTCGCGCACGATCGAGAGGATGGAGGGCGCCCCCGGCGCCTCGAGGTTGAGGAGGTCGGTGGGCGAGAAGATGTGGCCGCTGGCGAGCACCGCCAGCGTGAGGTTCAGCTCCGGCAGGTGGACCAGCAGGGCGGTGTAGCCGCGCAGCAGCCCGGAGTGGCCGTAGCCCGCCATCCCGGACAGGGTGTAGCCCTCTGCCCCGAGGCCGTATCCATCGGCGTTGAAGTCGAGCATCTGGTCCAGGGTGGCGGGCGCAAGGACGCTGCCGCCGTACAGGGCGTCACCCCAGCGGATAAGGTCGGCGGCATCCGAGACGAGCGCCGCCGAGGTCCAGAAGGCGGTGGTCCACGAAGCGCCGAGCATGTAGCCGAAGCGCGGCTGCGGCGGGAAGTCGGTGCCGACCAGGCCCAGCGGCCCGGTGATCCGGCGCTCCAGCTCGTCGGCGAACGGGTTGCCGGTGACCGCCTCGACGAGCAGGCCGGCGATGACGTAGTTCGTGTTCGAGTAGCTCCAGTCGCTGCCCGGCGCGAAGCGCGACGGATCCACCAGGGCCAGCACCTCGGCGGGCGTCCAGATCCGCAACGGCTCGGCGTTCAGGCGATCGCGCATCGGCGCGAGGAGGTCCGCGATGCCGCTGGTGTGGCTCAGCAGCTGCCGCACGGTGACGCCGTCAGCCACGCCCAGGTCGGGAAGGTAGTCCGTCACCGGCGCCTCGAGCCGCAGCCGGCCCTGCTCGACCAGCTGCAGGACGATCGCGGCGGTGAATGTCTTCGTGACGCTGGCGATCGCGAACGGGGAGGCGCCGGTCAGCGGCGTCACACCGTCGGGAGCGAGCCCGGAGGCGCCGCTCCAGCCCAGCTGCGCGTCGACCGACACGCCGACCGCCAGCGCCCTGAGCCCGAAGGTCGCTCTTGCCTGATCAACTGCCGCCTGGAGCGCGGCGGCATCGGTGTCGGGGAGGGGGAGCAGGTCGGGCGGTCGGCCGGTGCCGCCGCTGACACCCTGGTCCAGGCTGGGGCGCGGGCCGATGCTGTTCGGCAGGCGGGTCGGCTCGACGGTGCCCGAGGGCCGCGGACTGGCCTGTCCGCCAGGAAGCTCGCCGCGGTCCAGCGCCGGCGGCGTGATCGTCAGCGCCGCGGCGACCACCACGGCCAGGACGGCCGCGGCGCCGGTGACGTGCCGGATCGGGCGTCGCATGGTCGCGAAGCATGGCGCATCGGTGCAGGGGGCGTCGACTTCGCGCCACCGCCTCGACCACGCCGCGGCCGGTAGCATGGGCTCCGATGCTCAGCCTTGGTCGTGGCTTCACGGCCGTCCGTCACCGCAACTTCCGCCTCTACTGGATCGGCCAGATCGTCAGCCTGGTCGGCACCTGGATGCAGACGGTCAGCCAGCCGTGGCTGGTGCTGCTGCTCGGCGGCAGCCCCATCCAGCTCGGCACCGTTCTCGCCCTGCAGTTCGCGCCGTCCCTCCTGCTGGCGCCGCTCGGCGGCGTTTTGGCCGATCGGGTCGACAAGCGCCGCCTGCTGCTCGCCACCCAGACCGTTGCAGCCCTGCATGCGATCGTCCTCTTCGGCCTGACCGTGACCGAGGTGGTCCAGATCTGGCACGTCATGGTCCTGGCCCTTGCGCTCGGATTCGTGAACGCGGTGGATATGCCGGTCCGGCAGTCGTTCGCCGCTGAGCTGGTGCCGCGCGAGGACCTGATGAACGCCATCACCCTCAACTCGGCCAGCTTCAACCTGGCCCGCGTGGTCGGCCCGGCAGTGGCCGGACTGACCCTCGCCTTCTACGGCCCAGCCTTCAACTTCGCGATCAACGCGGTGAGCTACGGGGGCGTGCTGATCGCGCTGGGGCGGATGGATCCGGGCGCGATGCAGGCGATCTCGCGGCCCGAGCTGCGTGCCTCGATGCGCGCCAGCCTCGCGGAGGGGGTGCGCTACGCGCTGCGCACGCCGACCGTGCTCTGGCCGCTCGTCCTGCTGGCCGGGATGGGCACCTTCGGCATGAATTTCCAGACCCTGCTGCCGCTCTTCGCGCGGGACACCCTTGCCCTGGATGCCGATGGCTACGGGGCGCTCTTCGCGGCGATGGGTCTCGGCTCGCTGATCGGGTCGCTGGTCTTGGCCTTCGTCGGATCCCGCCGGCCCCTGGTGCGCCTGATCCTGGGCGGCGGCCTCTCGTTCGTCGCCTTCGAGGCGCTGCTCGGCCTGTCGCGCACGCCGCAGGCCGCCTTCCCGCTGATCGTGATGGTCGGCCTCTCCTCGATGCTCATGATCAACACCATCAACGTCATCGTGCAGCGCAGCGTGCCGAACGAGCTGCGCGGAAGGGTCATGTCGCTGTACGTCATGGTCTTCGCCGGATCGACGCCGTTCGGCGGCCTCCTGGCCGGGACGGTGGCGCAGGTCTGGGGTCCGCCGGCCGGGTTCCTGCTGGGGGCGGCCGTCGCGACCCTGTTCATCGGCCTCGTCGCCTGGCAGTTGGTCGTCCTGGGCAAGGCCCGGACCGATGTGCCACCGCGTCCCGCGGTGACCGCTTGACCGATCCGCCCCGCGCCCGCCCGAGGCTGACCCTGGTGCTGTTGGCGTCGTCGCATGCCGTGATCCACGCCCAGTCGGCCCTGATGCCGCTCATCTACCCGATTGTCATCCTGCAATTCGCGCTCGATGCGCGTGATATCGGCCTGTTCATTGCCGTGACCACCGCCGTGGGTGGCTCGATGCAGCTTCTGTACGGCTTCCTGACCCGATGGGTGGCCCGCCCGGCGCTCCTTGCCGGTGGGCAACTCCTCTTTGGCGTGAGCCTGCTGATCTCCGGCCTGACGCACTCCATCGGGCAGCTGCTGGCGGCCATCTCCGTCTCGCGCATCGGGGCCAGCCCGCAGCACGTGGTCGGCAATGCGCTGCTCTCGGATCTCTATCCGCCGGAGCGCCGCGGCTTCGCCATCAGCGCCCATATCAGCGGGGGCAACCTGGGGACGATCCTCGTACCGTTCGTGGGGCTGGCGTTGATCTCGACGGTCGGGTGGCAGGCGACCCTTGCCCTGTTCGGTATCCCCGCGCTCGTGGTGGGGACGTTGATCGCGGCGAACGTGCGCGAGGACGGTGCGGCCTACCGCGTCGCAGCTCGGGAAGCCGGCTCGGTGCGCGGCCAGCTCGGCGAGGTGCTCAGGCGACGCGACCTGCGCCTGATCCTGGGCGCCTCGCTGGTCGCCGCCGGGGGTCGCGGCCTGGACATCGTGGCGCCGTTCATGCTGCTCTACCTGCGCGGTCCGCTGGGGATCTCCGAAGGGACGACCGCGGTGTTGTACGCCCTGTTGCTGGTCGGGGCCGTGGTGGGGCCGCTGCTGGCCGGCTGGCTCTCCGACCACTTCGGCCGCCGACGGACGCTGGTGGTGTACTACCTGCTCTCGGCCGCCGGCATCCTGGCCTTCCTGGGGGCGGGGTCGAACCTGGTCCTGCTGGTTCCGTTGCTGCTTCCGTTTGGCACGGCCGTCTTCTCGGAGTCGCCGGTGCTGCAGGCCTTTCTCGCCGACCGCGCCTCCGGCCCAACCCGTGACGTGGCCTTCAGCGTCTACTTCACCTTCGCCTTCGGGATCGGGGCCTTCTGGGCATTGGTGATTGGAAACGTGGCTGCCTCGTGGGGGTATCCGGCGGCCTTCGCCGTGATGGCCGCCTCGTACCTTGGTGCGGCCCTCCTCGTGGGCCTGGTGCGCGTCGGCCCCGCCGAAGCGAGCAATACCACGTAGCGTGGTTCAAC
>CAZDAV010000130.1:0-3817 GCA_964503725.1 uncultured Steroidobacteraceae bacterium | reverse complement strand
GGCGAGCGGACGCAGCGCTTCTGCGAGCTGCAGGACGCGCTCGGCGGGGCGAACTCGGCGACCCTCTCGCAGCGCCTCAAGCTGCTGGAGGACGAGGGGCTGATCGACCGACAGGCGCTCTCCGAGATGCCGCCATGGGTCGAGTACTCGCTTACGACCAAGGGCACCGAGCTGCGCCGATCGATCGCCGGCATCGACCGCTGGGCGGACCGCTGGGCGTCGCAGCAGTGACCCGGCGATGAGCCACGCCGTCGCCGAGGAGCGACCTGTCGAGCACGGCGACGCACTCAACCTGCTGCGCACGGCGATCGCCGAGGCCCCCGGCCCGGAGGCCGCCGCGCAGCGCGCGGTGGAGCTGCTGCACGACCGCTTCAGCCACTACGACTGGGTCGGCATCTACTGGGTCGACCCAAACGGGACCGATCTGGTGCTGGGCCCGTGGATCGGTCCTGAGGCGACCGAGCACACCCGCATCCCGATCGGGTCGGGGATCTGCGGAGCGGCTGCGGCATCGGGCCAGACCGAGATCATCGACGACGTGAACGCCGACCCGCGCTACCTCGCCTGCTTCACCACCACGCAGAGCGAGATCGTGGTCCCCATCTTCGCTGACGGGCAGGTGGTCGGTGAGATCGACATCGACGGTTCGGACCTCGCCGCCTACGACCAGACCGATGCGAACTTCCTGGAGGAGCTCGCCGCGCTCCTCGCCCCCCTGCGCCCGCGCCTCGCCGCCTGAGCCCGACCGCGTAACTCGCGGCGTACTGGGTATGAATGGCCAGTCCTGACTCGCCGACGGGGGCGCGGGGCCGATTCGAGGCGATCTACGCAGAGCAGGTCACGCCCATCCATCGGTTCATCTACGCCCGCGTCGGCAACCGCCCCGATGCCGAGGACCTGACCGGGCAGGTCTTCATGCGCGCCGTCGAGCAGCTCGACGTCGATCGGCCGCAGGCCCAGATCAGCGCGTGGCTGTACCGCGTCGCGCAGAACGCGGTGGCCGACTACTGGCGCGCCTTCTATCGACTGCCACGCGTGGCTCTCGAGCAGGTGGCCGTCGCCTGGGAGCCGATGGCCGTCACACCTCCTGCCAGCGCCGAGGCCGATGCGGCGAGCGCCACCGCCGCGGTGGCACGCCTGCTGAAGCGGCTGCCGGAGCAGTACGCGCGCGTGCTCGAGCTGCGCTTCCTGCAGCGCCTGTCGGTGGCCGAGACCGCCGAGCGGCTGGGAATCACGCACGGCAACGCCAAGGTCCTCCAATACCGTGCCCTGCGGCGCGCCGCAACGCTGGGTGATACGCGTGGCTGACGAGCGCGCCGATCCGTTCGCCCGCTACGTGGACGCCCTGCTGGGGGACCAGCGCCCGGCACCCGCCGACGTGGCCGAAGATGAGGGCGACATCGCGCACCTGGCCGCCGAGCTGACTGCAGCCACCGACTCTGCCGGCGGCGAGCCTGATCCCGCCTTCGTCGAGCAGCTGCGCCTGCGGATGCGAGATGCCGACCAGGGGATCGCCACGGTCGTCGCCACGCCACCACCAATCGGTCGGGTGCGGCTCACCCGGCGCGACCTCTTACGCGCCGGCGTGGGAGCGGCAGCCGGGCTGGCGGCAGGAGCGATGGGGATCTCGCTCCTGCGCCCGGCGAGCCGGGCGCCGCTGGTCGATCCAGGCCGCGAGCTTGTGTCCAACGGGGAGTGGGTGACGGTGGCCACGCTCGCCGACCTGCCGACGGGCGCCGCCGTGCGGTTCAGCACCGCCGCCTTCGACGGCTTCGTGGTCAATGACGGAGGCACGGTCCGGGCGCTCAGCTCGGTCTGCACCCACATGGGCTGCACCCTCGCCTATCGTCCCGACTGGCGCGACCTGCGCTGTCCCTGCCACGGCGCCAGCTTCGACCTGTCGGGGCACCTGGCCAACGGGAGCGAGGGCTGGGACGGCGGCAGCGGCTATCGGGGCGATAGCAAGGCCTATCCGATTGATCTGCCACCCCTGGTGCGCCCGCGGGTAAAGGTCGAGGGCGAATCGGTCCTGGTCTGGACGGCGAGCGCCTAGGTCACCACCTGGACCAGGTAACCGATGACGTACGGCATCGCCAGCGCCACCACCACCGCGGTCAGCGCCAGCCCGACGTAGGCGAGGTAGCGCAGGTTCGGCGGAGCGGGCCGGACCGGCGGTGGCGTGGTGCGCCGGGCGAGGTGCGATGGCCGCCGCGGCGGCTGATGCTCGTAGGGATGCGGATGCGTATCGGGCACGCCGCCTATTCTCGCTGCTCCAGGCCGGCCACGATCTCGCGCAGCCGCGCGTGGCGCGCCTCGCGATCCGCGGCGTAGCGCTCGATCGCCGCCAGGATGTGCCCAGGGCCCAGGTGCGCCTCATCCATTACCTCGTCGACCGTGCCGCCGGTCCGCCAGCGGTCGTCCCAGTCCGATGACAGGGAGTAGTCCCTGGCGACGGGCCCCTCGACAAAATCGGTCATCAGCTTGAAGGCGCGGTTGGTGATGGCCATCCCGCTCCACTTGTCCGAGTCCGAACGGATGCGTTCCCGGTAGGCCGCGTCCTGGCGCCGGAAGAGCTGCGGGGAGATGCAGGCCACGATCCGCACGTTGATGCCCCGCTTGTCGAGCTCCGGCAGCGACTTCACCACGTTGGCGGTGGTCACCGTGCCCTGCACGTAGACCGTGCCGGCTGACGGCGTGCCGGCGGCAACGTCGCGGATCAGGTACGCGCCGCGCGCTGCCTCGAAGTGCGAGGCCATGCCGAGCGCCGCGCGGTCGGGAATGTCGACCGTGGGCCGCGTGAGGTGCAGCGCCACGATCGGCACCTCGGTCGCCAGGGCGGCGGCCAAAACGACCGGCACCTCGTTGTACTCCCACGGATGCAGGTCGATGACGTGCCCCTCCGGGAAGAGCTGGGTGACGCCGGTCTCGTAGATCCCGAAGTGCGTGCGCGAGTCCTCGGCCGTCTCGGGGCCGGAGTGGCCCGCCACCCAGATCACCTTGCCGACCTTCAGCTCGCAGTCCTGGGCCAGCTGGGAAAAGAGACGCATCGGGCCGTACTTGAGGTACGAGAACGAGCCGTAGGTCGAGCAGGCGGCCCAGAACCCGTTGAAGGAGGCCATCGGGTCATCCGCCAGGTTGACGGTGGCGATGCCCACCGTCACGCCCGAGTTCGTGAACTCGGTGATCTGCTGCGGCAGCAGGGCGCCCCGAAGGTTCGTCTCGCGGTTGTACCAGCCCCAGCCGGGCATCTCGCCGAAGTCCTTGGCGAAGCCGATGATGTTGGTCGAATCGGCCAGGTCGGCGGAGCAGACGATGAAGAGCGGCCGCCCGTACTCGGCCTTGGCGTAGGCGTTGACCCAGGATCCCCAGGCAGCGAGCGCCGCCCGGTTCGCGACCTTCTCGCCGGGCTGCTTCCACATTTCCGGCGGGTAGCCGTGCGCGTCGGTCAGGCGCGGGTCGCTGAAGATCTCGGTCCCGCGGCCACCCAGGTTGAAGCCTTCGACCCGATCCGGCACGAGGCCGGCCACCTCCACCAGCCGGTCGCTGATGGCATCAACCAGTGCGGTGTCGCTGCGTAGCACGCCCATCGCAATCCCGAAGTTGTGGCGCGCCTGGGCTTCGCGCTCCGCCGCGTCCGAAGGAGCCGCCTCGTCAACCCCTGCGTACTCCACCCCGTGCCGAGCCATGAACTCCTTGCGCACTGCCCAGAACTCGGGCGAGTTCATGGCGTGCGGGGTGCCGTGGCTCTTGTTGTCGTACTTCCCGTAGCCGCGCCCCTTGCGGGTCTTGAACCAGGCGACCGATGGGACCCGATCCG
>CAZDAV010000129.1:0-3824 GCA_964503725.1 uncultured Steroidobacteraceae bacterium | reverse complement strand
CGGTGATCTCCACCTTGAAAGGGTGGCGTCCTAGGCCTCTAGACGATGGGGGCGCGTGACCGACCCATCGTAGCAACCCACCGGGCGGAGGTACCGGTCAGAGGTAGAAGAGGACCACCAGGATGACGGCGCCGGCCAGGGCCATGGCGGCGAGCAGGATCATCAGCCCGCCCCCGGCCGCGATCGCCAGCGAGAGGCCGACAGATCGGCTGCGGTACGCGCGCTGCGACCAGATCCAGCCCTGGATGAAGAGGAAGACGCCGATCGCCACCGCGATCAGCGACGAGGTCAGCATGGCGGCCACCGAGAGGCCGGAGTTGTCGCCCAGGATGGCCATGGTAGAGAGACCAGCGGCGATCAGGAGGCCCACCAGCCCGATCACCACGTTTCGCAGGAACGGATGCATCAGAAGTCCGAGTATCGCTCTTCGCGCCAGGGATCGGCGGAGTTGGAATAGCCGTTGCGCTCCCAGAAACCCGGCTTGTCCTCGGTGCTGAACTCGACGCCCCGCAGCCACTTGGCGCTCTTCCAGAAGTAGCGCCCCGGCACGATGGCCCGCAGCGGATAGCCGTGGTCGGGCTCGAGCGGCTTGCCGTCGTAGTTCCAGGCCAGCAGGCAGGCGGGGTCGAGCGCGGTCTCGATCGGGATGTTGGTGGTGTAGCCGCTCTCGGAATGGAGGATCACGAAGCGTGCCTCGCGCGGCTGCGCGACCTCCGCGATGTGGGTCATCGGGACCCCCTGCCAGGTCGTATCGAGCTTCGACCAGCGGGTGACGCAATGGATGTCGAGGGTCACGTCGATGGTCGGCAGCTGTCGGAACTCGGTCCAGTTGAGGGTGAACGGCGTCCCCACCTCGCCGAAGACGCGGAAATCCCAGCGCGAAAGGTCCGGATACGCGGGCACCTGTCCGAAATGGAGCACCGGGAACTTGTCGGTCAGCACCTGGCCAGGCGGCACGCGCGCGGCGATCGCCGGATCGTCGGAGACGCGCTGCCAGCGGAAGACCATCGCGCCGATCGTGATCGACCACCGTTCGCCCGTCAAGCCGAGGCCCTCCTAGACTGCCACCGTGCCATCCACGCCATTCGCCGAGTTTTCGCGGACCGCCGATTCGGTCGCGGCCACGACCTCGAAGCTGCGCAAGCGCGACCTGCTTGCGGCATACCTGCGCTCCCTGCTGCCCGACGACCTGCCGTGGGCCGCGACCTTCTTCGCCGGCAGGCCGCTGCCCGGGGCGGCTGACAAGCTGGGGCTGGGTTGGGTGCAGCAGGGCCAAGCCCTTGCCGCAGCGACCGACGCCGACGAGGAGGCGCTGCATGCCGCCTACCTGCGTCACTCCGACTTCGGCGATGCCGCCGCGGAGCTCCTGGGCGGGCATTCGCCCAGCGGCTCTCCACTGACCGTGGCCGAGCTGGGCGCCGCCTTCCGGGCGATGAGCGAGACGTCGAGCGCCGAGGTCCGCGTATCGCAGATGGCCGATCTCTTCCGCCGCGCGACCGCCGACGAGGCCCGGTTCGTCGGGCGGATTGCTGCGCGCGAGCTGCGCATCGGCCTGCGCGAGGGGCTTCTGGAAGAGGCGATCGCGGCTGCCTTCGAGCGGCCGATCGAGGCGGTGCGGCGTGCCCTGATGCTCGTCGGCGAGCCCGGTGAAGCGGCGGTCCTCGCGCGCGAGGATCGCCTCGACGAGGCGGCCCTGCACCTGGGACGGCCGATCCGCTTCATGCTGGCCACGCCGGTGGCCGACGCGGCCGAGGTCGTGCGACGCGTCGGCGACGAGGCCTGGATCGAGGACAAGTACGACGGAATCCGCGCCCAGCTGCACCTGGCCGGCGGAGCAGGCAGCGCGCCGCAGCTCTTTTCGCGCGACCTCAACGACATCACCGTCTCGTTTCCCGAGGTGGTCGAGGCGGCGTCAAGGATCGACCGCCGCCTGGTGATCGACGGGGAGCTGGTGCCGTATCGGTCTGGATCGGTCCTGGACTTTGCGAGCCTGCAGACCCGCCTGGGGCGGGTCAGACCGAGCACCGAGCTGATCGAGCAGGTGCCGGTCGTGCTGGTCGCCTTCGACCTGCTGCATCTCGACGGGCGTGATCTGCTCGAGGTGCCGCTGCGCGAGCGGCGCGCGGAGCTGGAGTCGCTCAGCCTGCCGGAGCTGACCGGCGAGCGGTTCCTCTACTCGCACCTGGCCACGGCGCGCTCAGCCGATGAGGTGGAGGCGCACTTCGACGACGCGCGAGAGCGTCGCAACGAGGGGCTGATGGTCAAGGATCCGGGATCGGTCTACCAGCCGGGGCGCCGGGGCCTGGGCTGGCTGAAGCTGAAGAAGGCGCTCGCCACCCTGGACTGCGTGGTGGTGGGCGTCGAGTGGGGTCATGGCAAGCGCCGGGGCGTCCTGTCCGACTACACCTTCGCGGTGCGTGCGAACGACGGAGAAGCGCTGCTGACCATCGGCAAGGCCTACACCGGCCTGACCGATGCCGAGATCGCGACCATGACCGAGCACTTCAAGGGGATCACGCTTCGCGACTTCGGACGCTACCGGACGGTGGTCCCCGAGGTGGTGGTCGAGATCGCGTTCGACCGGATCATGCGCAGCAGCCGCCACAAGAGCAGCTTCGCCATGCGCTTCCCGCGGATCGTGCGGATCCGCGACGACAAGACGCCGGCCGAGATCGACACGCTGGCGAGCGTCGAGAAGCTGTTCGCCGCACAGGCCAGCGGCCGGATCCTCCTCGCCCGCGGCGCGAAGGGCGAGACCGAGCGCATCGCCGCGAGCGGTGGAATCGAGGGCGAGTAGCTCCCCCGACGGCGCCGCGCTAGGCCGCGTGGCTCGCCACGGTCGACGCCGGACTGGACGCCTCGGTCTCGCTCGCGCTCAGCACCGCTTCCACGAAGCGCGCGGCGCGCTTGGGATCCAAGCGCTGCACGCGGCCGATGCGCTGCGCCCACCACGGGGCGTTGTCGGTCGTCACGACCTCGCCGAGTGGCTCCTCGAGCACGACGGTGCTGTAGCGCTGCGGGAAGGCGATGGCCGGCGTGATCGACACCGTCGGATCGTGGATGGCAGCCTGCGTCCAGCGGGCAACGGCCTCGCTCACTGTATCGGCGTCGAACGACGGGTTGCTGGGGGTGGGGATCCAGCCGTCACGGGAGTCGGTGTCGACCTCCCAGCCACGGCCACGCACGCGGTACCGGCCGCGCCAGCGCCGTGCGATGAACGCCCGAACGCCGCCCGGACCGACGAGGAGCGCGGCCAGGTCAGCCGAAACGCCCGGCAACCGCGGGGCAAGGACCAACACGTAGCTGTCGTCGAAGGTCGGGGCAAGCAGTCGGCCAAGGTCGTGGCTCATCTGCTCGCGCCGTCGTCGCGCGTTGACCACGGCGCGGCCGACCATCGCGCAACCGACGCCGAGCGCCAGCGCGGCCGCCAGGCTGAGCAGCGCGATCGGCGCCACGCGGGTCGGTGGCAGGAGCGCCATCAGCACCAGCGAGGAGCCGCCCAGCACGAGCATCGCCAGCGCGACGGCCAGGGCGTGGTCGCGGAAGTCGCGCGCCAGCGCGGGACGGATCAAACGCATCGGTCACCCCTGACTGCTAGGCTCGGGGCATGCCAACGAGGGCCTCGGTGCTGGCGACCATCGTCGATCCGCAGCACGGGCTGGCGGTCGAGGTGGCCACAGGTTCTGGCTTCCATATGACCTTCGATACGGCCGATTCCGGCGACCAGCGCAGCGGCCCGGGACCGACCGAATCTATCCTGGCGGCGCTCGCCGGCTGCGCATCGATGGACGTGGCACCCATCCTGCGCAAGAAGCGGCAGCGGG
>CAZDAV010000128.1:0-3830 GCA_964503725.1 uncultured Steroidobacteraceae bacterium | reverse complement strand
ATGAGTTCCTGGCCGAGCTGACCATCTGGCCCGTCGGATCGGGCGACTCGATTCGGTTCAGCGCCCTGATCCACGACATCACCCTGCGCAAGCAGCTCGAGCTCCAGCTCCAGCACCAGGCCTTCCATGACTCGCTGACCGGCCTTGCCAACCGTGCGCTCTTCAGGGATCGCGTGGCGCACGCTCTTGCCCGCCAGGCGCGCCGCCGTGGCGCGGTCTCGGTGCTCTTCTCCGACCTCGACGAATTCAAGACCGTCAACGACAGCCTGGGCCACGATGCCGGAGATCAGCTGCTGGTGGCGGTCGCCGAGCGGCTGCGCGCCGTGATGCGGCCAGAGGACACGACCGCCCGCTTCGGCGGCGACGAGTTCGCCATCCTCCTCGAGGAGACGACGGATGAGGGCACCCGGCGCGCCGCCGAGCGCGTCCTGGAGGCGCTGCGCTCACCGTTCGAGTTCCAGGGGCGCCAGGTCGTGATGCGGGCCAGCATTGGGGCAGCCATCACCTCTGATCCCGAGATCCAGCCCGACGATCTCCTGCGGCAGGCCGACCTGGCGATGTACACCGCCAAGACATCCGGCAAGGGCCGATTCGCCTTCTACGAGCCGCAGATGCATCTCGCCGCGATGACTCGCATGGAGCTCAAGGCCGATCTCGAGCAGGCGATCGCCAACGGTCAATTCGCCCTCCACTACCAGCCGATCGTCGACCTGCGCAGCGGACGCGTGACCGGGCTCGAGGCACTCCTGCGCTGGCACCACCCCGAGCGGGGCCTCGTCCTTCCGGCCGAGTTCATCCCGATCGCCGAGGAGACCGGCCTGATCGTGCCGCTCGGCGGCTGGGTGATCGAAGCCGCCTGCCGCCAGCTCGCCGACTGGGACGCGGCCGCCCGGCCGGCCGACGCGAACGAGGAGCGGCTGTCGGTATGGGTCAACCTGTCGGCGCGTCAGCTCCAGGAGCCGGATTTCGTGGAGGCCGTGGCCGCAACGATCGGCGCCACTGGCCTCGAGCCGGCGCGGCTGACCCTGGAGATCACCGAGAGCGCCCTGATGACCGACGTCGATCGGAGCACCGCCACCCTGCATCGGCTGCGCGGGCTGGGCCTGCGCCTGGCGATCGACGACTTCGGCACCGGCTACTCGTCGCTCAGCTACCTCGAGCGGCTGCCGGTCGAGGTGCTGAAGATCGACCTATCCTTCACCGCCGCCATCGGCCAGGGGCGGGACGTGCCGGTCCTGGTGCGCTCGATCGTCAAGCTGGGGCAGACCCTGCACATGGAGGTCCTGGCGGAGGGGATCGAGACCGCCGAGCAGCTCGCCCGGCTGCGGGCCATCGACTGCCACCTCGGCCAGGGTTTCCACTTCTCCCCTGCCGTCCCGGCCGACGAGGTCATGGACCTCCTCGAGCGGGGCTGGTCGTCCGAGCTGATCGCCTGATCTTCCCGTCGCCGCCCGCCGCGAGCTAGCCGGCGGCCAGCCTGCGCAGGACCGTCTGCAGCACCCCGCCGTTCCGGTAGTAGGTCACGTCGATCTCACCGTCCAGCCGGGCGATGGCCCGGAACTGTCGCTCGTGGCTGTCCTCGCCGCGAGCCGTGACGACCACCTCCTGCCGCGGGCGCAGCCCATCGACGATGCCGTGGACGCTGAATGCCTCGCGACCGGTCAGCCCGAGCGTCGAGGCGCTCTCGCCGGGCAGGTATTGGAGCGGCAGGATCCCCATCCCGACCAGGTTGGACCGATGAATCCGCTCGTACGACTCGGCGATCACCGCTCGCACACCGAGCAGGAAGGGTCCCTTTGCCGCCCAGTCGCGTGACGATCCGGCACCGTATTCCCTGCCCGCCAGGATGACGAGCTGCGTGCCCTCGGCGGCGTAGCGCTGCGCCGCGTCGAAGATGCTCATTCGCTCGCCGGACGGCAGATGCTCGGTCACGTTCCCCTCGCCGTCGGGAACGAGCATGTTGCGAAGGCGGATATTGGCGAAGGTGCCGCGCATCATGACCTCATGATGTCCGCGCCGGGCGCCGTATGAGTTGAACTCTCGCGGCTCCACGTCGTGCTCGACCAGCCACTGTCCGGCCGGCGAGGTGCGCGCGATGCTGCCGGCCGGGGAGATGTGGTCGGTGGTGACGCTGTCGCCCAGCATGACCAGGACGCGCGCATCAACGACATCGCGCAGCGGCTCCGGCTCGGCGCCGATGCCCGCGAAGAAGGGCGGCAACGCCACGTAGGTGCTGGCCGGGTCCCATGCATATCGCTTCCCGGCCGGCACCGGCAGCGACCGCCAGCGGTCGTCCCCATCGAAGACCGATGCGTAGTTGCGGGTGAAGATCTCGGAACGCACCTGCGTCGCTACGACATCGGCCACTTCGGCGGTGGAGGGCCACAGATCGGCCAGGAAGACCGGCTTGCCGTCACGATCCGTGCCGAGCGCCTGAGTCCCCAGATCGATGTCCACCCTCCCGGCCAGCGCGAAGGCCACCACGAGCGGCGGCGATGCCAGGTAGCTGGCGCGGGCCAGCGGATGGATGCGCCCCTCGAAGTTGCGGTTGCCCGACAGGACGGCCACGCCGACCAGGTCGTTCGCCTCGATGGCGGCTGCGATCGGGTCGGCGAGTGGCCCGGAGTTGCCGATGCAGGTCGTGCAGCCGTAGCCGACCAGGTCGAAGCCAAGGGCCTCGAGCGGCGCCATGAGCCCTGCCCCCGCGAGGTAGTCGGTCACTGCCCGCGACCCGGGGGCGAGCGAGGTCTTGACCCAGGGCGGCGTCTGCAGTCCGCGGGCGACGGCGTTGCGGGCCACCAGCCCGGCGGCCACCATCACGCTCGGGTTGGACGTATTCGTGCACGAGGTGATGGCGGCGATCACGACCGATCCGGATCGCAGCTCGAACCCAGCCCCGTCCATCTCGACATGCACTGGGTGGTACTCCACCTCCGGGTAGTCAGGGGCGGCCTGCGCCGGCTCGATCGCCCGGTCGCGCATCGGCTCGCCGCCGCTGAACGACGGCGGATCCGAGGCCGGGAAGGACTCCTCGCTGGCCTCGTCGACCAGCCGGTGGACATCCAGCCCATCGGCGAAGGCGGCTCGGAATGAGCGGCGCAGGTCCGTCAGGGGGACTCGGTCCTGCGGTCGTCGCGGTCCCGCGACGGATGGCTCGACGCTGTCGAGGTCCAGGCTCAGGGACTCGTTGAACTGCGGCTCGACGGATGCATCGGTCCGGAACATGCCCTGCGTCTTGGCGTACGCCTCGACGCGCGCCACCGTCTCCGCCGAGCGTCCGGTCATGCGCAGATAGCGCAGTGTCTCCTCGTCGATCGGGAAGAGGGTGGCGGTCGCCCCGAACTCGGGCGACATGTTGCTGATGGTGGCCCGATCCGCCAGTCCCAGGCGCGACAGGCCGGGGCCGTGGAACTCGACGAACTTGCCGACCACGCCGTGGCCACGAAGCATTTCGGTCACGTACAGGACGAGGTCGGTGGCGGTCGCACCAGAGCGGAGCGCGCCGTCGAGACGGAAGCCGACCACCACCGGCATCGGCTGGTAGAGGGGCTGGCCGAGCAGCGCCGCCTCGGCCTCGATGCCGCCCACGCCCCAGGCCACGACGCCCAGGCCGTTGATCATGGTCGTGTGCGAGTCGGTGCCGACCAGGGTGTCGGGGAAGGCGACCAGCTCGCCGTCTGGCCCTGGCCGTGCGGTCACCACGTCGGCCAGGAACTCAAGGTTGACCTGGTGCACGATGCCCGTGCCGGGCGGCACCACCCGGAAGTTGTCGAAGGCCTGCTGCGCCCAGCGCAGGAGGGCGTAGCGCTCGCCATTGCGCTCGTACTCGC
>CAZDAV010000127.1:0-3867 GCA_964503725.1 uncultured Steroidobacteraceae bacterium | reverse complement strand
CGGCATTCAGAATGCGGGCCTCGTGCTCGGCGGAGAGCGGTCGCTCCGCGAAGTCGCGGATGACCCGCACGGAGTTGATCGCATCCCAGACGTTCATCGGTCCAGGACCTCGATCCGGATGCGCTTGTTGATGCGCCCCTTGGATTCGTAGCCGGTCACCCGCACGCGGCCGATCTCAGCGGTGTGGGCCACGTGGGTGCCGCCATCGGCCTGCAGGTCCAGGCCCACGATCTCGATCGTCCGCACCTCGCGGATCCCCTCCGGCAGCAGGTTGATCTTGGTGCGGATCAGGTCGGGGATGGCGAACGCCTCGTCGCGGGGCAGGATGGCGACCCGGATCTCGCGGTCGGCGTCGATCTCCACGTTGACCCGCCGCTCGATCTCGGCCACCAGCTCGCCCGCCATCGTCTCGAACTCGAAGTCCATGCGCCCGGCCAACGGCTCCATGTTGCCGCCGGTGACCGATGCCCCCCAGTCGCGCCAGATGACGCCGCACAGCACGTGCAGCGCCGAATGGGTGCGCATCAGGGCGTGGCGGCGGTCCCAGTCCACCTCGGCGGTGAGCGCGGCGCCCACCGAAGGCGGCTCAACGCCAACCTCCAGCAGGTGCCAGATATCGTCGCCGGCCTTGCGCGCACCGACCACCCGCCACGCGTCGCCGCCATCGGTCCGCAGCCAGCCAGTGTCGGCCGGCTGGCCACCGCCGCCGGGATAGAAGACGGTCCGATCGAGGAGCACCGCACCCGCATCGGCGCCGACGACGCGGGCCGGAATGGACCGCGCATAGGCATCGGTATAGGCCAGGTTGTCGCTCACTCGGGCAGGCTAGCAGGCGCTACCATCCGAGCGCCATGCAAGCCTCCCGGACGCTCACGTTCGGCGGTGCCAGCTACCCGCTGGTCCTGCCCAGCATCCGTGATCCGCGCCTGCACGTCGCGGGGGTCATCATGACGATCCACGTCCTGGGGCAGGTCGGGTTGCGCTTCCACGTGAGCGTGCCGCAGATCCTGGCCGCGATCCTGACCTGCGCCGTCATCGAGGTCGTGCTCACCTTCCGCCAGAGCCGCTCCTTCGTGTGGCCTGCCAGCGCGATCCTGACCGGCAGCGGCGTCGCCCTCATCCTGCGCGTCGGGACGCCCGCCGGCGACCACTGGAGCTTCGATGGGTGGTACCTGTTCGCGGCCGTCGCCGGCCTCTCCCTGCTCACGAAGTACGTCATCCGCTACCGCGGCTCGCACGTGTTCAACCCGTCCAACATCGGGCTGGTCGTGGCCTTCCTCGTGCTCGGCAGCACGCGCGTCGAGCCACTCGACTTCTGGTGGGCCCCGCTGAACCTCTGGATGATCGCGGCCTACGCCGTCATCATCACCGGCGGGCTGCTGATCACGGCGCGCCTGAACCTCCTCGGCCTGGCGGCGAGCTACTGGGTCGGATTGGCGGTCGGCATCGGCATCCTCGCCCTCTCGGGACACTGCATGACGGCGCGCTGGGCCTTCGCGCCCCTCTGCGGGTTGGAGTTCTGGCGGGTGATCGTCACCTCGCCCGAAGTGCTCATCTTCCTGTTCCTCATGATCACGGACCCGAAGACCGTGCCGGCCGGGCGTGTCGGGCGAGTCGTGTTCGGCCTGCTGGTGGCCGTCGCGAGCACGCTTCTGATGGCGCCACAGACCAACGAGTTCGACTCCAAGGTGGCCCTGCTCGCAGGCCTGGTCGTCGTGTGCGCGGCTCGTCCACTTCTCGACCGATTGCTTCCCGCGCCAGGATCGGCCGACGACGATTTCGGGCGCTTCGTGACCCGACGCGCGGGGGGCAGCGCACCACTCCGGGTCGGGCTCGCCGGGGCGGCGGCACTCGTCGTGGGGGTCGGCATCGTGGTCGCCGGCTCGCCGGCTCGCGGAGTCATCGTTCCCGACGCCGCCGAGGTCCTGGACCGCGTGCCACTCGACGTGGATCCGGCGACGTTCCCGACCATATCGGTCGAGCAGGACGTCGCGGACTGGAACCACGAGATCGTCGGTCCCGGAGCCCAGGCGCTGCTGCTGACGCTGGCCGAGAACCTCGAGCTCGAGGGCCAGGCGCTCCTTCGAGCCGATGAGACGATCCTCGCCGCCATCGACCACGGAGACCGGCTCGCAGAGATGCAGGGTCGGCTGCGGAACGCGGTCGCCAGTGGCACCACCGTCATCGCCCGGTATCAGATCGACGACGTGAACCTGTCGCTCTTCAGTCCGTTCGGGGTGCAGGAGGGCCTGAGCCTGGGCTTCGAGGCTCGAGGGACCATGACCCAGGAGACCTACGACGCCGCCGGGGATATCCAGGCGCGGCAGAGCTCCCCGTTTGCGCTGACCTTCGTCATGCGCCAGGCGACGGGCGCGCGCTGGCTCACCGTGGCAGTCCTGCCGGCGGTGGCCGGCGGCTGACCGGCTACCATCGGGGCGCCATGGACATCCGCCCGCTCGTTGACGAGCTGCTCGCCGATTTCTACCGCCTGCAACCTGCGTCGGCCACCGAGCTTGGCGAGCATGCGTACGACCACCACTGGCCGGACCTGACCGATGCCGGTCGTGCTGCCTGGTCCGACTGGCTGCGCGACGCCGAGGCACGCGTGGCGGCGACCAAGGGCAAGCGCCTCAGCCGGGATGACGCCACCGATCGGCGCATCCTGCTCGAGAACCTGGCGGCCATGCGCTTCTTCGCCGACGAGCTCCGCGAGGCGGAATGGAACCCGATCTCCTACGTGTACCTGTTCGGCAGCGCGCTCTTCACCATGCTGGCGCGCGAATACGCACCGATCACCGAGCGACTGCGCGCCATCACGTCGCGCCTGCGCGGACTTCCCGCCGCACTTGACGGCGCGCGCCACGCGCTGAGCGGGGGCGGTGGCGGCGACCGGCGGCCGGTCAGCACGTTCCACGCCGAGAAGGCGGTCGAGCGCATGGCCGGTGTCGCGGACCTCGTCGGCCTGGCGGTGTCGGAGGCGGAGGGAGTCGGCGATGCGTCGCTCCTCGAGGAGGTGCGCGCGGCTGCGGCCGTCGCCACGACCGCCATCGACGCGTGGGTCGCGTGGCTGCGCGACGAGCTGCTGCCGACGGCCGACGGCGACTTCCGGCTTGGCCCGGACCTGTACGCCGCCAAGTTCCGCCACGCCCTCAAGAGCACGCTCACTCCCTCGGAGCTGGAGACGCGAGCGGCCGCGGAATACGATTCCGTGCGCGCCGAGATGACGCGCCTGGCGCGGCAGATCTGGAGCGAGTGGATGGCCGATGCCCCCCAGCCGGAGAGCGACGACGAGGCGGTTCGTGCCGTCCTGGACGCGATCGCGGTGGACCATCCGCAGGCCGAGGAGTTGCTCGACTTCTGCCGGGCCGAGAACGAGCGGATCGAGGCGTTCGTGGCGGAGCGCGACCTGATCGGGCTGGCCAAAGAGCCACTCCAGATCATCTGGACGCCGGGATTCCTGCGCGCCCTCGGCGGGGCGATGCTCATCCCGCCGGGGCCGCTCGACCGTGGGCTCGACTCGTTCTTCGCTATCACCCCGGTCAACGAGGAATGGCCGGCGGAACGGCGCGAGTCGTACCTGCGCGAGGAGAATGCCCGCTACCTGCGCCTGCTCACCATCCACGAGGCCGTGCCCGGGCACTTCCTGCAGCTGGCCTATTCGAACCGATGTCCGTCGCTGGTTCGCGCCATCTTCGGCTCCGGCGTCTTCGCCGAGGGCTGGGCGGTCTACATCACCCAGGTGATGATGGATGTCGGCTACGGAGCCGATGACCCGGCCCTCATGCTCGCCCACTGGAAGTTCTACCTGCGCTCCGCCACCAATGCGCTGATGGACATCCGCATCCAGTCCGGCGACATGGACGAGGC
>CAZDAV010000126.1:0-3903 GCA_964503725.1 uncultured Steroidobacteraceae bacterium | reverse complement strand
GGCGGCGGCGCCGCCCAGGGCACCGCGGACGAGCGGCACGGACGAGCCGGTCGCGCGCCAGCGCATGACGGCCACGACCACGACCGGCAGGACCACGAGTCCGAACTGTGGCTTGATCAGCCCCGCGAGGACCGTCAGGGCACCTGCGGCGCCGAAACGACCGCCAGCCAGGGCCAGCAGCGCAGCGAGGAAAGCCAGCGTCCCAGCGGCGTCGACCTGACCCCAGATCGGGCCGGCCAGCAGGACTGCCGGGTTGAAGAGGTAGAGAGCCGGCGCGATGAGCGCGCGACCGGGGCCGACCATGCGCTGTGCCGCCAGGTAGACGACCAGGCCGACGGCCAGGTCGAAGGGGATGGAGAGTCCCTTGATGGCACGTCCCAGGTCCGCGCCATCGAGGAGCACGCCGAGCGGCCAGAAGGCATACAGCAGTGCGGGATAGAGGGCGCCATCGTGCTCGTAGAAGTGCCATGGGCCGAACTCGGCCATGTTCTCCGCCCAGCGGGCCATGACGAGCGCATCGCTATAGTGGCCGGGCGTGTCGAGCAGCGCCAGCCGGATCGTCAGCGCGACCGCCAGAAGTGCAGCCACTCCGAGTGGCGCCACCATCCAGCGTAGGCCCTGGGCCCTCGTCACGGTCGCAGGCTAGCGCACCCTGGCCTCGGTCGGCCGGTGACCGGCGTGGCGGCATGTGGGTCTGCCGCACGGGTAGACTCCCGCCATGTCTCGCCCCGTCTCCGCGCCACGCGGCACGCGCGACCTGCTGCCGGAGGATGGCGCCGCGTGGAGCCGGGTCGAGGCGATCGCGCGCGACCTGAGCGAGCGCTACGCCTTCGACCGCATCGACACGCCGCTCTTCGAGCGGATCGAGCTGTTCAGCCGCGGGTTGGGTGAGTCGTCCGACGCGGTCGAGAAGGAGATGTTTCGGGTCAGCGGGGCGGCCGGCAGCGAGGAGGAGCGCGCCGAGTGGGCGCTGCGGCCGGAGCCGACCGCCGGCATCGTGCGGGCATATCTCGAGCACGGCATGCACGTGCGCCCCGGGCCGCAGCGCCTGTGGCTGATCGGCCCCATGTTCCGCTACGACCGTCCGCAGGCGGGCCGCTATCGCCAGTTCGTGCAGTGGGACGTCGAGGTGATCGGTGATGGCGGGCCGATGGTCGATGCGGAGATCATCGAGCTCGGGCAGCGCTTCTACGCCGAGTGCGGGGTGAGCGATGTGGTCGCGTACGTCAACTCCATCGGCGACGCGAACTGTCGCCCCGCCTACCGTGCCGCCCTGGTCGACTACTTCACCGCGCACGAGGCACGTCTGACGCACGACTCGCGACGGCGCCTGACCATCAACCCGCTGCGCGTCCTGGACGACAAGGACCTGGATGCCGATCTCGCCGCCGGCGCCCCGCACGCGCTCGACCACCTGTGCGACGCCTGCCGCGCGCATTTCGCGGCGGTGCAGGGCCTGCTCGACGATCTCGGCGTGCGCTACGAGATCGACCATCGGCTGGTTCGCGGCCTCGACTACTACACCCGGACAACCTTCGAGTGGTACGTCGCCGCACGCCGCGGGCAGCAGCAGGCGCTCGGCGGGGGAGGCCGCTACGACGGGCTGGCGGAGCTGCTCGGCGGCCAGCCGACGCCGGGGATCGGCTTCGGGATCGGGATCGACCGCACCGTCCTGGCGGCGGCGGAGCAGGGGATCGCCCCACCGGCCGCCGCCCCGTTGCTGGTCGTCGTCTCCGCCGAGGATGCCCTCGCACCTCGCCTGCGCGCCGCCGGCACGCTTCGTGAGGCCGGCCTTCGGGTCCGAGCCGACGGCACCGCCCGGAAGCTTGGAAAGCAGCTTGAATCGGCCGCGAAGATCGGCGCGCGATATGCCGTGATCGTGGGCGGCGAGACCGAGCGGGTGATCCTCCGCGACCTCTCCGCCAGCGAACAGCGCGAGATGGCGCTCTCAGAGGTGGCGGCCGCCATCGGCTGACGCGGACGTTCCTGATCGGTCCGTGCTCGGCTACCATCTGCCGACCATGGGCCAGGCCTTCCGGAGCCACACCTGCGGCGAGCTGCGCGCGTCCCACGTGGGGGAGCGGGTGAAGCTGGCCGGCTGGGTGCATCGGCGCCGTGATCACGGCCACCTGGCCTTCTTCGACCTCCGCGATCGGTACGGGATCACCCAGGTGGTGACCAACGCCGACGATGCCGCCGCGGCCCACGCCGCCGCGGAGCCGGCCCGCAACGAGTGGGTGGTGCAGGTCGAGGGCGTGGTGCGTCATCGGCCTCCAGGTACGACCAATGCCGAGCTGACGACCGGCGAGGTGGAGGTCGCGGTGGATGCCTTCACCGTCCTCAATGCCAGCAAGGTGCCGCCGTTCTACGTGAACGAGGAGCAGCCCGGCCTCGACGAGGCGGTGCGCCTGAAGCACCGGTATCTGGATCTCCGCCGTCCGTCGTTGCAGGGCCGGATCCTGCTGCGTGCGCGGCTGGCAGGTGCCGTGCGGCGAGCGCTCGAGGCCGTCGACTTCGTTGAGATCGAGACGCCGACGCTGATCCGCTCAACGCCGGAGGGAGCGCGCGACTTCGTCGTTCCCAGCCGCCTCCAGCCGGGGACCTTTTACGCGCTGCCGCAGTCCCCACAGATTCTGAAGCAGCTCCTGATGGTTGCCGGCTTCGACCGCTACTACCAGTTGGCGCATGCCTACCGCGACGAGGACTTCCGTGCCGATCGAGGCCCGGAGCACACCCAGATCGACGTCGAGATGAGCTTCGTATCGAGCGAGGACGTGATGGCCACCATCGAGACGATGGTCACCGCGGTCAGCCGCGAGGTGCTCCCCGAGCGACCGATTCTTGCCAGCCCATTCCCACGCGTGAGCTATGACCAGGCACTGGCCCGATACGGATCGGACAAGCCCGATCTTCGCTTCGGCATGGAGCTGGTCGACCTCGATGAAGCGGTGGCCGGCAGTAGCTTCCGCGTTTTCGCCGAGGCTCTCGAGGCAGGTGGACGCGTGTCCGCGCTTCGTGTGCCGGGCTGCGGCGACTACTCGCGGGGACAGCTCGACGAGCTGACCGAGCTGGCGAAACGGCATGGTGCCGGCGGCCTCGTGCACTTCTCGGTGACCGATGCGGAACTCCACGGCCCGGCGGCCAAGTTCTTGGGGGAGGCACAGGCGCGCGCAGTGCGCGGCGCGACCGGCGCTACGCTCGGCGACCTGTTGCTGTTGGTGGCCGACGCCGATCGCGAGACCGCCGCGCGCGTCCTGGGCCGGCTCCGGCTCGAGATGGGGGATCGGCTTGGTCTCCGCGACCCGGCGGTGCTCGGCTACGTGTGGGTCACCGACTTCCCGATGTACAAGTGGGACGCCGAGGGCAACCGGTGGGACGCCACGCACAACCCGTTCAGCGCGCCGCGCTGGGATGAGGTGGACGGCATGGAGGCCGATCCGGGGGCGGTCCGCGCCCAGCAGTACGACCTGGCGCTCAACGGGTGGGAGCTGGGCGGGGGTTCGGTGCGCATCCACCGTCGGGATCTGCTCGAGCGGGCGATGGCGCTCATGGGCCACTCCCCGGAGGGCATGCGCGAGCAGTTCGGGGCGCTCTTGGACGCGCTCGAGTACGGGGCGCCGCCGCATGGCGGGATCGCCATCGGCCTGGACCGATGGAGCGCGCTGCTGGCAGGGGTCGACAACATTCGTGAGGTCATGGCCTTCCCCAAGACCCAGTCGGGCAGCGACCTGATGCTGTCGGCCCCGTCACCCATCAGCCAGCAGCAGCTGGACGAACTGTCGCTGCGGATCGTGGAATCGAAGCCGGGGAAGTGATGTTCTGTAACCACGTCGCGCAGGTCTTCATCCGCCCGCCCGGCTCGCCGGTCATCGCCGGCTCCTTCCGGGTGACGGCCGCCTTCGG
>CAZDAV010000125.1:0-3904 GCA_964503725.1 uncultured Steroidobacteraceae bacterium | reverse complement strand
ATGCCCTCCGCCGCCGAACGCCGCGGCCACGGCCACCGCGTCGGCGCGCTCGCTGGTCCGCACGCTGACCCGCGTCTCGCCCTGGCCGACCTCCTTGAACAGGATCGTGATGTCGGCCAGTCGGCTGGATGCCAGGAGGTCGATGAACCCTTCGGACGCGGTCGGCTGCTCCCCCGTCGCGGCGAGCATGGCGGTGGTCATCGAGGCATGGACGATCCGACCGCCGGCGCGCTGCCCGATCCCACCCAGGATCAGCCCCCACAGCGCCAGCGTGCTGAAGGGGCGGTCGGCGTAGACCGCTCGATTGATCGCGGACAGAGGAGCTCCGGCCTCGAGCAGCTCCGCGGCGACGCGCAGCGTGCGCGGGGTCACGTTCGGATGGGCAAAGGTGTGGGTGTCCTGCACCATGCCCGCCATCAGCGCCGTCGCCAGCTCGGCGTCGAGCGGAACGCCGAGCTCGGCGAGCAGAAGGGTCACCATCTCGCAGGTGGCGGCCGCGGCGGGATCGATCCACACCGCGACCCCGTAGCCCGGGTTGCTGACGTGGTGGTCGATATTCACGATCCGCGCCGCGGCGAACCAGTCCGCGCGCTCGGTGACGACGGTGCCGATGCGGCTCAGCTCGCCGGCGTCGACCACGACAGCCACGTCGGGCTCGAGGCCGGGCGTGCGACGCACCCGGTCGATACCGGGCAGGAAGGCGAGGAAGGGTGGCGGCGGATCGCCGCTGACGACCTCGGCCTGCTTGCCGAGCCGCTCGGCCGCCAGGGCGATGGCGATCGCCGCGCCGAGCGTGTCACCGTCGGGGTTCTCGTGGCAGAAGGCGGTGATGCGCTCCGCTCCCCGCAGCACCTCGGCGACGTCGAGCATCAGCTCTCCCCCACCTCGTCGACCGGCGCGTCGGACCGCTCGGCGTTCAGCTCCTGGATGATGCGGAGAACCCGGTCGCCCGATTCGATCGAGTCGTCGTGCCGGATCGTCAGCTCGGGCACGTGGCGCAGGCTCAGGCGCTCGCCCAGGCGTCGCCGCAGCCACGGGGTCGCCACTCGCAGGGCATTCATCGTGCGCTCCCGCTCGGCATCGGAGCCGAGGACGCTGACCCAGACGCGGGCGTGGCCGAGATCGCGTGCCGTCTCGACCCGGATGATGGTCGCGAAGCCAAGGCGAGGATCCTTCATCTCGCGCTGGAGCAGGTCCATCAGCTCGTGCCGAATCTGGCTGTCCAGGCGATCGGTGCGCTGGCTCATCGGCGTGCGGTCACGCCGGCTCGGCCACCATCTGGTAGCACTCGATCACATCGCCCTCGGCGATCTCGAGGTTGCCGATGCCGATCCCGCATTCGAATCCCATGGCGACCTCGCGCACGTCGTCCTTGAAGCGCTTCAGCGACTCGATGCGACTCTCGCCCTGGAGGGTGCCACCGCGGAACAGGCGCGCCTGCCCGCCCCGAACGATGCGCCCATCGACGACGTACGAACCGGCGATGTTGCCGGCCTTGCCCGCCTTGATCACCATGCGCACTTCGGCGTGGCCCTCGACCTGCTCGACCAGCTTTGGCGCGAGCATGCCCTGCAACGCGGCGCCCAGGTCATCGGTCAGCTTGTAGATGACGTCATACAGGCGCACGTCCACACCGGAGGCGTCGACCGAGCGCTGGGCGCCGGGATCCACCCGGGTGTTGAAGCCGATCACGACCGCCTCCGAGGCGCCCGCCAGCTGCACGTCCGACTCGTTGATGTCGCCCGCTCCTTCGCGCAGGATGTTGATCCGGACCTCGCTCGAGTTGAGGCGCTCCAGGGCATGTCGAATGGCGCCGAGCGAGCCCTGCACGTCGGTCTTGAGCACAACCCGCAGCTCCTTGACCTCGGAGGCCTGGATCTGGGCGCTGATGTCCTCGAGGGTGAAGGCAGTCTTGCCATCGCCGGTGACGGCGGCACGCTCGACCGCCTCGGCCATATCGCGAGCCGTCTTCTCGTCCGGCACCACGCGCAGGATGTCGCCCGCCTCGGGCAGGTCGGTGAGGCCGATGATCTCGACCGCGGTCGCCGGCTCGGCGGTCTTGACGCGCTTGGCGGCCGCGTTCTGCAGGGCGCGGACTCGTCCGTAGGTGCGCCCGACGCTGACGACATCGCCGATCTTGAGCGTGCCGGTCTGCACGATCACGGTGGCAACATTGCCGCGGCCCTTGGCCACCTTCGACTCGATGATGGTCCCGATCGCCGGGCGGTTGGGGTTGGCCTTCAGATCCTGCAGGTCGGCAACGAGCAGGATCATCTCCATCAGGTCGTCGAGGCCGATCTTCTGCTTGGCCGATACCGGCACGGCGATGACGTCGCCGCCGAACTCCTCGATCAGCACCTTGTTGTCGGCCAGCTCCTGCTTCACCCGGTCGGGATTGGCATCGGGCTTGTCGATCTTGTTGATGGCCACGATCATCGGAACGCGGGCGGCTCGCACGTGATCGATTGCCTCCTTGGTCTGCGGCATCACCCCGTCGTCGGCCGCGACCACGATGATGGCGATATCGGTCACCTGCGCGCCTCGCGCCCGCATGGCGGTGAACGCCTCGTGGCCCGGGGTGTCGAGGAAGACGATCCGCTTGCCGTTGTGCTCGGCCTCGGAGGCCCCGATGTGCTGGGTGATGCCTCCCCGCTCCCCGGCTGCCACCTTCGTGCTGCGGATGGCGTCGAGCAGGCTCGTCTTGCCGTGATCGACGTGGCCCATGATCGTCACGATCGGTGCGCGCAGCACCAGGTCGGCAGCCGCGTCCTCGGTGAAGAGGACCCGCTTGCCGGCCCCTTCGGCCTCGCTCCCGGGCGCGACGATCTCCTGCTCGGCGGCAGCGGCGGACGCGGCGCGCTCGGCGACCCCGCGCTCGACCGTCTCGATGCCGAGCTCTCCCGCCACCAGTGAGGCCGTGTCGAAGTCGATCGACTGGTTGATGGTGGCGAAGATCCCGTTCCGGATCAGCTCCTTGATGACGTCGGCATAGCTGACGCTGAGCGCCTGGGCCAGGTCCGTGACCGAGACCGATGACGGCAGCTCGACCGGGTCGCCGCCGCGCGGCACAACCGGCCCTGCCTCCACCGCCAGCGCACCGTTGGCGCCGCCATCGCGACGGCGCTGCGGTCGCGGGCCGCGCCGCGGCTGATACCTACGGGGCGGCATGCGTCGCCTCGGCTGGCAGCAGATCAGGCGAGAAGGTGGCGCCGAGCGCCCGCTTCACGCCCTCTGCCAGGCGCTGCGGATCGCGGCATCCGGCCTGGTCGCAGACATACGTGCCGCGCCCAGGGGCCTTGCCGCTCGGATCGGCGACGACCGACCCATCGGCTCGTCGCACGAGTCGGGTCATCGAGCGCTTGGGATGCACGTCGCGACAGACGGCGCAGGTCCGCTGGGGCAGATGCTCAGGCTTCCGCTTCGGCATCGACCGGCGCCTCCTCGGTCGTCACCCCGTCATCGGGCGAGCCGCCATGGGCGGCAGCCGCGGTGGCGACGCCGGCGTCGGAGCGGATGTCGATCCGCCAGCCGGTGAGCTTGGCGGCGAGGCGCGCGTTCTGACCCTCCTTGCCGATGGCCAGCGACAGCTGTCGCTCGGGGACGACCACGTTGGCGATCTTGTGCTCCTCGTCGATGCGCACGTTGATCACCTCGGCCGGAGACAGCGCCTCCGCCACGAACTGCGCAGGGTCCTCGTTCCACAGCACCACGTCGACCTTCTCGCCGTTCAGCTCGGCGACGATGGCCTGGATGCGTGCGCCCCGCTGACCGACCGCCGCACCCTTGGCATCCACGCCGGACTGCCGGCTTTCGACGGCCACCTTGGAGCGGCTGCCGGCCTCGCGGGCGATGCCACGGATGACGACCGTGCCGTTGTAGATCTCGGGGATCTCCATCTCCATCA
>CAZDAV010000124.1:0-3928 GCA_964503725.1 uncultured Steroidobacteraceae bacterium | reverse complement strand
ACCGAGACGTTGCCGACGAAGCCGGTGATCTCATGGTGCTCGTCGCTCTGCAGCTCCAGGTAGCGGTGATCGGCCTGCTCGTAGTACGCGAACGAGGCGTGCCGCACCGCCCCGATGACGCTGACCCACGCCGCCCGCAGGTCGTGCTCGGCACACAGCCGCTCGATCTCCTCGACCAGGTCGTCCCCGGTCTCCAGGCGGCCCACGAACGCCCGCCCAGCCGATGCCTCCCACAGATGCCCTGGCATCCCTCACTCCTCTCCTATTCGAAGTGCCCGATGCTGCGCACGATCGAGATGCGCGCCGCCAGTCGTGCCGGATAGATGCCTGCCAGGGCGGCGATCCCGGTGCCGAGCAGGATCACGCTGACCAGGAGCGGCCACGGGATGGCAAGCGCGGCTCCGAAGTCGCTCGGCGTCGTGCCGCCGACCACCGTCCAGGCCACCGCCATGCCGGTGATCACCGCGGCGATGCCGCCGATGGCACCCATGATCGAGGCTTCCGCCACCACCATCGCCTGCACCTGGCCGGTGGTCATGCCGTGCGAGCGCAGGATGGCGATCTCCCGGGCGCGCTCCGAGACGCCCACCCCGAGCGTGTTCACGATGCCGAGTCCGGCGATCACCACCGCCAGCAGCGCGAGCACGTCGAAGAGGCCGATGAGCCGGTCGAGCGACCGCTCCAGCTCGCTCGCCAGGTCGCGTGCCGTGATGAGCTCTCCGGCATTCAGCTGCGCCTTGGCCGCCGCGGCCGATCGAAAGCCCGCCTCGCTGATGTCGTCCTGCGGCACCATCGCCCACAGCGAGGACTGTGTCGCGCCGAACTGATCGCGCGCATCGGCCAGGCTGATGAGCAGTGAGCCGTCCGGCGAGCGGCCGGGCAGGGTGTACGCGATGATCCCGGCCACCGTGAAGGCGTGCGCCTCCCGCCCGGGAAGCGCCAGCTCCACGGTCGAGCCGATCCCCAGGTTGTCGCGCGTCGCGACCGGCTCCGGAACCAGGACCGCGTCCCCGGCGCGCAGCGCCTGGAATGCAGCCAGCCGCGAGCCGTTCAAGACGAAGATGAGCGATCCGGCTCGTTCGAACACATCGGGGTCGATGCCGGCGACCGATGCCTCGCGTTGCGCATCGCCATCGCGGACGACCGCGGGGAACTCGACGATCGGCGACGCCGCCGCCGCACCGGCGGTCGCCTCAAAATCGGGTTGCTTGGCGTCGATGTCGACGGCGATCCCCAGGCGGATGGCGAAGCCGCCGGGCAGGATCGAGCCGACCCATCGGTCCGCTGTTGCCCTCGCGCTCTCGGCGATCGCGCCCAGGGTCACCACTGCGGTCAGCGCGATGATCAGGGCACCCACGGTGAGCCCGGTGCGGGCCCGATCACGCCCCAGGTTGGCGCGTCCCAGCAGGCCCTCGGCACCGAAGAACCACTCGAATGGGCGGCCCACGACGCGCGCAAGGGGTTGGAGCCCGATGGCCGTCAGCACCGTGCCGCCCACCAGGATGACGAGCGCAGCCAGGACGCCCGAGAACTCGAATTCCCCGCGATCGATCGGGTAGAAGACGACGCCCAGCAGCACGACCACCAGCTCCAGCACGACCAGCCAGCGCAGTCGTCCCCACAGGGTGCGGCCTGGCTGTCGGGACGGGCGCAGGGCGTCGAGCGGCGAGATGCGCGAGGCGGCCACGGCGGGCAGTGCGGAGGCGGCCAGAGTCACGGCCAGACCCATCCCGAAGGCGAGCAGGAGTGCGAACGGGTTGAGTGGCAGCCCGGTGATGAGCACGGCGCGTGTGCTGCGCAGGAAGCCGATCATGAGCGAGGCAAGGCCAATCCCCGCGGCAAGACCGACGAGTCCGCCGATGACGGCGACCGCGGCTCCCTGGCGCAGGAAGAGACCGATCACCTGCCCGCGGGTGACGCCGGCGGCGCGCAGCAGGCCGATCTCGCGCGTGCGCTCGGAGAGCGTCATCGCCAGCGTATTGGCGACCAGGAACGAGCCGACCGCCAGGGCCACCAGGCCGAACAGGAAGCCGATGCCGGCGAAGCCGGACTGGGCGACGGCGAGCTGGCGCTCGGCATCGGCCACCGTCTCGACGATGAACGGCTCGCTCAGGTCGCGGTCGAGCGCGGCCTGCACGTCCGGAGCACGACCCTCCGCCACCACCAGGTCGACGTACGTCGTCGGGGCGGGGACCAGGAACGCGCCGTCAAGCGTGGCTCGGTTCAGTACCAGGATGTTCCCCTGCTCCAGGGCGCCGACGCCAAGGTCGCCGAGCAGGCCGACGATGCGCAGCGCGGGGATCCCCTCCCGACGACCGGTCAGCAGCAGCTCGTCCCCGACGGACAGGCCGTTGCGGCCCGCCCAGGCGGCATTCACCAACGCGTCGTACGGGCTGTCGGCCGACAGGAATCTGCCCTCGACGATGTCGTAGGTCCGGACCGATGCCTCGTCCTCGGGGTCGACCGCGTAGGCGAAGAGCAGGCTGAAGACGCGCTCGTCAGGCCCCGCCTGGGTCGACGCGGTGAGGCGTCGCTGGGCCACCGCCGCCGCGTCCAGGACGCCGGGAATGCGGCGCAGCGCGGTGACCGCGCGCGGGGTGAAGCCGGCCGGGTCGAAGGCCCGCACCCGCAGCTCGGCGCGGCCCAGGGTCTCGGCAGCAGCCTGCTTCACCGCCTCGCTGGCGGCCTGGTTGGCGAGCAGGGTGCCGGTCACCAGCGCCACCCCCAGCGCCACGCCGATCATGGTCAGCGCCGTGCGCAGGCGCCGCGCCGCGAGGCCGCGCCAGGCCAGGGCCGCCAGGCGCATCGGCCTAGAGTCCCTGGGCGGCGAGGCGGTCGATCAGCGGCCGCGCTTCGTGGTCTCGGCGCCTGCCCAGGGCGATCTCGTCGCGGATGGAGCCATCGCGGACGACCAGGACGCGGTCGGCGTAGGCCGCCGCGCGCGCGTCGTGGGTGACGAGCACGATCGTCTGTCCGAGCCGATCGCACGAGTCCCACAGCAGGTCGAGGATCTCGGTGCCGGTCACATAGTCCAGGTTGCCGGTCGGCTCGTCGGCGAGCAGGATCGCCGGCTCGGTGGCGAGCGCACGCGCCAGCGCGACGCGCTGCTGCTCCCCCGCCGACAGCTGGTCGGGACGCGAGCCGGCCTTGGCGGTCAGGCCGACCAGCTCGAGCAGGGCGTCGACCCGCTGCCGGTTGGCCGCCATCGACTCGCCGGCGATCAGGAATGGCAGCGCCACGTTCTCGGCGACGTTCAGCATCGAGATCAGGTTGAAGAACTGGAAGACGAACCCGGTCTTGTCGCGCCGGGTGAGGGTCGCCTCTTCGTCGCCGAGCTGGCTGATGTTGACGCCGTCGATCACCACGCTGCCACTGGTCGGTCGGTCCAGGCCGCCGAGCAGATGGAGCATCGTCGACTTCCCGGATCCGGACGATCCCATGATCGCCACGAACTCGCCCTTGGCGACCGAGAGGGAGACGCCGCGCAATGCCTCCACCGAGCCTTCGCCGAGCGGATATCGCTTGACGAGGTCGTGCGCCTCGAGGATCACGGACATCGCTGGCAGTCTAGCCCGCCCGCCCAGCCCGACGCTCGCGCCATCGGCGCGCGCATCCACGGTTCAGGTCAGCCCAGGAAGAAGCTGAGCAGGGCGCCGATGACGGACTCGAAGATGCCGCGCTCGGCGACCTCCGCGGTCTCGACCCGCATGCCGCTGGCGAGCGGGGCTGCCCCCGGAGCGTCGGTCGGATCCGGCTCCGCTGACGGAGATGACGCGACCGATGACGGGATCGCGACCGGGGTCTCAATCGGCTCGGCCTCGGTCGGAGACGGCTCCGCCGTGGGCAGGGCGGTCGCGGAGTGGGTCGGCAGAGCGGTTGGCGGAGGCGGCGGAGGCGGAGGCGGAGGCGGCGGCGGAGGCGGAGGCGG
>CAZDAV010000123.1:0-3935 GCA_964503725.1 uncultured Steroidobacteraceae bacterium | reverse complement strand
ACCACTGAGCTAACGGCCCCGCGCTGAGGATACCGACCGATCCTTCGGGTGGCGTGCCATCATCGGCCCGATGCGCCATGTGCTGCTCTGGATGGCCCGCAGCAGGTTCCTGAAGCGCTGGCTGCCGCGCCTCTGGTTCGTGCGCCGCGCCACGCGCCGCTTCATGCCCGGCGAGACGATGGAGGAAGCGCTCGACGCTGCGGAGGCATTTCGCCCGGAGAGGATCGGGGTCCTGTTCACCCACCTGGGCGAGAACCTGGACGATCTCGGTGACGCACAGGCGGTGGCCGACCACTACCACGACCTGCTGGACAAGATCGCGGCGCGCGGCCTGGATGCCGAGCTGAGCGTCAAGCCGACCCAGCTCGGGTTGGACCTCGATCGCGCTGCGTCCCTCGGGCACCTGGCAGACCTGGCGCGCCACGCCGCCGAGAGCGACCGGTTGCTGTGGCTGGACATGGAGGGCAGCGCCTACACCGATGGCACGCTCGACCTGTATCGGTCCCTGAAGGAGAAGCACCCGAACGTCGGCATCTGCCTCCAGGCCTACCTGCGCCGCACCCCGGCCGATGTCAACGCCCTGCTGCCGCTCAAGCCCGCCATCCGGCTCGTCAAGGGCGCCTACGACGAACCGTCCGAGATCGCCTTCCGCCGCAGGCACGAGGTGAGCGCCGCCTATCAGTCGCTCTGCGTGCTGATGCTGCCGTACGCCGCGCGTGGCGAGCTGCGCCTGGGGTTGGGGACGCATGACACTGCGCTCATCGAGCGCGTGGCCGAGTACGCTGCCGGGGCGAGCATGTCGCGCGACAGCTTCGAGGTCGAGATGCTGTATGGCATCCGAGCCGACCAGCAGCTGCGCCTGGCGGCCGAGGGCTATCGGGTGCTGACCCTGATCGCCTACGGCGAGGCGTGGTATCCGTGGTACATGCGCCGCCTGGCCGAGCGCCCGGCAAACGTGGCATTCGCGCTGCGCCAGATCTTCGGCTAGAGGAGGCATCGATGCGAGTCCTGTTGGTGGGGGTCGGAACCGTGGGCGAGGCGATCGCCCGGATGGCCGCGCAGCGCGAATGGTGCGAGGCGATGGTCCTCGCCGACTACGACCTGGACCGGGCCACGGCGCTTGCCGCTGAGCTGGACGGGGGTGAGCGTTTCCCGGTCGAGCGGATCGACGCGCGGGACGCCGCGGCGGTGGAGGAGCTGGCGCGGCGGCATCGGGTCGACCTGGTCATGAACGCGGTCGATCCGCGCTTCGTGATGCCTCTCTTCGACGGTGCCCTGGCCGCCGGCGTCAACTACATGGACATGGCGGTCAGCTTGTCGCGGCCGCACCCCGACGAGCCGTTCCGTCTGCCCGGGGTGAAGCTCGGCGACGAGCAGTTCGCGCGCGCCGAGGAGTGGGAGCGTGCCGGTCGCCTGGCGCTGCTGGGGATGGGGATGGACCCCGGCCTGACCGACGTCTTCGCGGCGCACGCCGCCAAGCATCTCTTCGACGAGGTGGAGGAGGTGCACATCCGCGACGGGGGCGACCTGGAGATCCCCGGATTCGCCTTCGCCCCGGTCTTCAGCATCTGGACCACTATCGAGGAGTGCCTGAACCCGCCCGTCGAGTGGCATGGCGGGCGTAGTGAATGGATCACGACCGAGCCGTTCAGCGCGCCGGAGTCCTTCCCCTTCCCGGAGGGGATCGGTCCGGTGGAGTGCGTGAACGTCGAGCACGAAGAGGTGCTGCTGGTGCCCCGCTACCTGAAGGGCGTGCGCCGCGTCACCTTCAAGTACGCGCTCGGCAGCGACTTCATCGCCAAGCTCCAGTTCCTGCACGACATCGGGCTGGATCGGGTTGAGCCGGTGAAGGTGCGCGGCGTGGAGGTCTCGCCGCGCGACGTCGTCGCTGCGGTCGTCCCCGACCCGATCACCATGGGCGACAAGATGGTCGGACGCGCGATCGTGGGCACATGGGTCATCGGTCGCAAGGATGGCAAGCCGCGGGAGGTCTTTCTGTACCAGATGGCCGATGCGGAGGAGACGATGCGCACCACCGGATCGCAGGTGGTCGGCTGGCAGACCGGCTTCAACCCGGTGATCGCCATGGAGCTGCTCAGCTCGGGGGCATGGGCGGGGAGCGGCGTGCAGGCGCCGGAGGCCTTCGACCCGGATCCCTACTTCGCGCTGATGGACCGATACGGGATCCACCACGCCATGGTCGAGATGGAGCCGGGCGCTCACAGGCCGACCTGACGGGGACGGCCTAGACTGGACTGCTCACCAATCAGGAGAAGGACCGATGAACGTTGATGAGATGCTGACCGGCGCCCGCGACACGATGACCGTGAAGCGCGTGTACGGCGACCCGATCGAGCGCGATGGGATCATGGTGATTCCCGCCGCGAACGTGGTCGGCGGTGGCGGTGGCGGGGGTGACAAGGAGAACAACGGCGGCGGCGGGTTCGGCGTTTCCGCCACGCCGGCCGGTGCCTGGATCATCCGCGACGGCGACGTGCAGTGGGAGCCCGCAGTGGATGCGACACGCCTCGCCACCTGGGGCATGGTCGTGGCGATCGTCTTCCTTTTGACCGTCCGCTCCATCGGCAAGGCCAACGCACGGGCTCGCGAGAAGACCGCCAAGCGCTGATGACGGAAACGCTCGTGGGGCTGACCCGCGAACATGTCACTCGCCTCCGCGAGTCCTGTGGCGACGAGGTCATCACACCGGGCGACGACACGTACGACGACGCGCGTCGCGTCTGGAACGCGATGTTCGACCGACGACCGGCGATCCTCGTCCGTCCGACCAGCGCCGAGAGCGTCGCGACGGCAATCCGGTTCGGGCGGGAACGCGACCTCGAGATCGCCGTCCGCGGCGGCGGTCACAGCGCCTCGGGGCACTCGACCTCCGACGGCGGGCTCGTCATTGACCTCTCGCGGCTGCGCGGGGTAACCGTCGACCCCGAGCGCCGGATCGCCCGCGCGAATGGTGGCGCGCTGCTGGGTGAGCTCGATGTCGCCGCGCAGGCGCACGGCCTCGTTTGCCCGGTCGGCGTGATCGGTCACACCGGGGTCGCCGGGCTGACGCTCGGCGGCGGGATGGGCCGCCTCCAGCGGCACTTCGGCCTGACGATCGACAACCTTCGCGCGGTCCAGCTAGTCACAGCGGACGGTCGCACGGTGCGGGCGAGCGAGTCGGAGGAGCCCGATCTCTTCTGGGGAATCCGGGGCGCAGGCGCGAACTTCGGGGTCGTGACGGCGTTCGAGTTCGACCTTCGTGCATTCGGCCCGCTGCTCCACCGGGGGGTGCGCATCTACCCCGCCACCCGGGTTCACGAAGTCTGGCCGATGGTCCGGGACTTCGCGGCCGTCGCGCCGGACGAGGTCGCGCTGATCCTTTCGATCGGTCGTGCCGAGCCCGCGGCGGACTACCCCGCGTCGGTCGCCGGCGAGCCGATCGTCATCGTGTCGTACAACCACAGCGGCGATGCGGGGACGGTCGAGCGGGACCTCGCCCCGCTTCGCGCGGGTTCCGAGCCGGTCTCGAGCACAAACGGCAGCCAGCCGTACCTCGAGGTTCAGACCGCCAACGACCTGGCTATGGGCTGGGGCCACCGGTCGTACATCATGGGTGGCTACGCGAACGACTTCCGCGCGGAGGCCTTCGACGCGCTCGTCGAGCACGTTACTCGGGCGCCTGAGGGGAGCTCCTTCGCGATCACCGTCCAGGGTGGCGCCATCGCGCGGGTCTCGGACGACGCCATGGCCTTCACCGGGCGCGACGCCGCCTTCGAGATGAGCGCCGACACCGAGTGGGACGATCCCGCCCTCGACGAGACCCATCGTGACTGGGTCCGCCGGGCGATGGCGATCGTCAAGCCCGACGCCGTGATGGGCCGCTACGTCAATGAGATCGCCGAGACGGGACCGGAGGAGAGCCGGGCCATCTACGG
>CAZDAV010000122.1:0-3958 GCA_964503725.1 uncultured Steroidobacteraceae bacterium | reverse complement strand
TGCTGCGCGGCCTGGCCACCGGCCTGCTGGGCTGGCACGAGCTGTGGGACCTGGGCTACCTGGTCGCCTTCGGCTCGATCTCGATGTGGATCGCCCTCAATCGCCTGGAGCAGCGCCTGGTCAAGTAGCCGCGCGCCGGGGGTATCTCGGCGCCCGCCTCGCCGTGTCAAGGCTCCTTGTGCGGCTGTGCACCTGTGCACCTGTGCGCCTGTGCTGCACAAACGGGCACGACAGCGGCAACCCCCATGCCGACGCCGGCTACGCAGACCGCTCGCCGAGCAGGATTGGCAGCGCGCCGCGCAGGTAGACGACGCCGGACACGACTGACAGAGCTGTCGCGACCACGGCGGCCCAGAAGCCAAGCGCCTGCAGCAAGGCCCCCTCGACGAGCGAGGCCGCCGGGCCGCCGGTCTGGGCATCGAAGGCCAGCAGCAGCACGCCAATCGCCACGTTCGTGCCGAATGCCTTCCACTTCCCGATCCCGCGCGCCGAGATGACGACGTTGTCCGCAGCGGCCAGCTGCCGCACTCCCTGCACCACCAGCTCGCGGACCAGGAGCGCAGCCACGACCCAGGTCGGCAGCAGGCCCACCTCGACCAGCGCGATCAGCACGCCGGCGACCAGCACCTTGTCGGCGGTCAGGTCCAGGAAGATGCCGAGCGGCGACACCTGGCCGCGGGCGCGGGCGATGCGCCCATCGAGGTAATCGGTGAAGGCGGCGGCCACGTAGACCAGGAAAGCGATCAGCCCGGCGCCGGCGAACGGCAGGAGCAGGAGCGCCACCACGATCGGCGTGGCGGCAATGCGGGCCACGCCGAGCAGGTTCGGCAGCGTGGTCAGCCGGGGCTGCCGGGGTTCAGCGCTCATCGGCCGATCTTCCGTTCCGTCCCTGCCCCAAGGCGGGCGATGTTGTCGCGGTGCGCTCCGATGACCAGCGCCGCGCCGCCGACGCCCAGTGCGACGACAGCCCATTCGGCCCGGCCGAGTGCCGCGAGCGCGGCCGCGGCCACCGGCGCGAGCAGGGAGCCGACCAGCGAGCCGAGCGACACGTATCGGGTCCTCAACACGATGAGGGCGACCAGCGGCACGACGATCGCGACGACGAGCGGCGCGGTTGCCAGCATGCTGCCGAGGAAGGTGGCTGACCCCCTCCCTCCCCGGAAGCCGATGAAGACCGAGCGGATGTGCCCCACGACTGCCGCAATCCCCGCCGCGGCGGCGACCCACGGCGGCGATCCGGGCGGTCCCGCGTCATACAGCCAGCCGACCAGCAGCACCGCCAGCACGCCCTTGCCCACGTCCAGTCCGAAGACCACGACCGCCCCAACCGGGCCGATGGTGCGCAGCGCGTTGGTGGCTCCGGTCCGACCCGATCCGTGCTGTCGCAGGTCGACACCGCCCGCCACGCGACCGATCAGCAGCCCGAACGGGATGGCGCCGACCAGGTAGCCGATCACCACCAGCAGCGCTGCGCCGGGGATACCGGTCACTGACGGATCCCCCGACTCGGCGCGCTATCGGGGAGTGGCGCCGCGACCGAGCATCGCGCGCAGCCCGAAGGCGGCGACACTCCAGGCGGCCCACGCCCCAGCACCCACGTAGCCCGCGAAGGGCATACCACTCGGCCAGGCCAGGGAGAAGGCGATGAGGCCGACCGCCGCGCCGCCGCCGATCGCCCAGGCCAGGAATCGGCCCGAGATGGCTCCCGGCTTCGACGTCGACCTCGCGGCCTTCTGCGCGCGGATGCGCTCCTGGCGCTCGGCCCTTGCCCGCGCCGCGCCGGTTGCCGGCACTGCGTACGGATCCTGCTTCTTCGTCATGCGCTGATAGGCGCGCCGCTCTTCGCGAGACATCGGTCTGAGTCTACCCCGGCATCGGTCTGTACCATAGAGCCCCGCATGCACGAGATCTTCGACCAGTTCAAGCAGCAGCTGCCGGACATCGATCAGGCAGAGACGCAGGAATGGCTCGACTCGCTCGACGCGGTGGTCGCCCAGGCAGGCCCCGAGCGCGCGCGGTTCATCATCTACAAGCTGCTCAAGCGCGCCCGCCAGTTGCAGGTCGGGCTCCCGCCGCTGGTGCAGACCCGCTACGTCAACACCATCTCGACCGAGCAGGAGCCGGACTTCCCCGGCGACGAGAAGATGGAGCATCGGATCCGGCAGATGATCCGATGGAATGCGCTGGCGATGGTGCTGCGCGCCAACTCGCGCTTCGAGGGGATCGGCGGCCACCTGTCGACCTACGCCTCGGCGGCGACCCTGTACGAGGTCGGCTTCAACCACTTCTTCCGCGGCCGAGACGACGGTGGCGCCGGCGACCAGATCTTCTACCAGGGGCACGCCGCGCCGGGCATCTACGCGCGGGCCTTCCTGGAGGGCCGCTTCAGCGCGGAGCAGCTCGACCACTTCCGGCGCGAGACCGGCGGCCCGGGGACCGGCCTGGCGTCCTACCCCCATCCACGGACCATGCCCGACTTCTGGCAGTTCCCGACCGTGTCGATGGGCCTGGGACCGATGACCGCCGTCTACCAGGCGCGCTTCAACCGCTACCTCGCCGCGCGCGGTATCAGCGACACGTCCGCGAGCCGGGTGTGGGCCTTCGTCGGTGACGGAGAGATGGACGAGCCGGAGTCGCTCGGTGCGCTGGGGCTCGCCGCTCGGGAGGGGCTCGACAACCTGATCTTCGTCGTGAACTGCAATCTTCAGCGGCTCGACGGTCCGGTGCGCGGCAACGGCAAGATCATCCAGGAGCTGGAGGCCACCTTCCGCGGCGCCGGCTGGCACGTGATCAAGGTCATCTGGGCGCGCGAGTGGGACGAGCTGCTGGCCCGCGACACCGACGGCGTGCTGCTGACCAAGATGAACGAGACGCTCGACGGCGACTACCAGAAGCTGTCGGTGGCGGACGGCGCATACATCCGCGAGCATTTCTTCGGGCCCGATGCGCGCCTGCGCGCGCTGGTCGAGCACCTCAGCGACGACGACCTGCGCAAGCTGCGCCGCGGCGGGCACGACTACCGCAAGGTCTACGCCGCCTACGCCGCCGCGGTCGCGCACACGGGCGCACCGGTCGTGATCCTGGCCAAGACGGTCAAGGGCTGGACGCTCGGCCCTGGGATCGAGGGTCGCAACGTCACCCACCAGTCCAAGAAGCTGACCCAGGACGAGATGAAGATCTTCCGCGACCGGCTCGAGCTGCCGATCCCCGACGAGCAGCTGACCGAGGCCCCGTACTACCACCCCGGCCCGGACTCGCCGGAGATCGCATACATGCTCGAGCGTCGCCGGGCGCTGGGCGGGCTGGTGCCTACCCGCCTCGTCCGCTCGCAGCCCCTGCCCGCCGCGGCGGATGCCGTCTACAACGAGCTCTTCGCGGGAGCTGATCGGCCGGCCAGCACCACCATGGCCTTCTCGCGGCTGGTCCGGAACCTGGTGCGCGACCCTGGGATCGGGCGGCGCATCGTGCCGATCATTCCTGACGAGGCGCGCACCTTCGGCATGGACCCCCTCTTCAAGGAGGTCGGCATCTACAACCCGCTCGGGCAGCGCTACACGGCGGTCGACAAGGAGCTGCTGCTCAGCTACGTCGAGGCGACCGATGGCCAGATCCTGGAGGAGGGCATCACCGAGGCCGGCGCCATGGCTGACTTCACCGCCGCCGGCACAAGCTACGCCACCCACGGCGAGGCGATGATCCCGTTCTACACGTTCTACTCGATGTTCGGCTTCCAGCGCACCGGCGACCAGATCTGGGCGTTCGGCGACGCCCGGGGACGGGGCTTCATGATGGGCGCCACCGCGGGCCGCACCACGCTCACCGGCGAGGGCCTGCAGCACGACGACGGGCACAGCCACATCCTGGCCAGCACCCTGCCCAACGTGCTGGCCTACGATCCCGCCTTCGCCTACGAGCTGGCGATCATCGTGCGCGAGGGGATCCGGCGCATGTACGGCGA
>CAZDAV010000121.1:0-4045 GCA_964503725.1 uncultured Steroidobacteraceae bacterium | reverse complement strand
GGACGAACCAATTGAAGGATTCGGTCTGGGTCTGGATCAGGTTCGGGAGGGGAAGTACCTCCGGAATGTGCGAAAAATTCTCACGGCTCGGGGCCAGCTCAATGCGGCTGGCCGACTGGGCCAAGGCCATTCAGGACTCCTCGAAGAGGACACGGTGGGGCGCGGACACGCGAACGAGGAGTTTAGCCCAGACCGATGCGCTTCGTCAAGCGAAGCGCCTCCGTCGCGGCCACGTACGCGAGCGCGGGATAGGATGACGGCATGGAGAGCCGCCCGACCGCCGAGGTCCAGGTCTTCTACGACTCGGATTGCGAGTTCTGCACCCGCACGGCGCGGGTGCTGCGCCGGCTCGATCGCGGCCGCCGTCTGCGGCTGAGTCCCCTCAGCAGCGCCGCCGGGATGAGCGACGCCCCCTCGCAGGCTCGACTGGTCGAGTCGTTGCACATTCGCGATCGATCGGGACGCTGGTTCAGCGGCGGCGAAGCATGGCTGCACATCGCGGACAGGATTCCTGCCCTGCGCCCGCTGGCGCTCATCGGCCGGCTGCCCCTGGCTCGACCCGTCGTCGATGTCGCGTACCGGTTGATCGCCGCAAACCGACATCGGATCAGCAGGCTGATCGGTGATGACGCATGAAAGGCCGATCCGGCGCCTGACGTGGGCCACAATGGCGTTGATGCGACGGCGGATGCCGTCCTTCACGCGCGAATCAGGAGGGTCGGTAGATGCGGGACCGGTTGAGCGCGCCGCTCATCGCAGAGGCGGTCGGCACATTCCTGTTCTTCTTCGTCGGCGCCGGCGCAGTGGTGCTGGGCGACTACCAGGCGGCCGGTGGCGGCTCGGGACCGGGGCTGCTGGGCGTGGCGCTTGCCCATGGGCTCGCGCTCGCTGTCCTGGTGTCGGCGCTCGGCTTCATCTCGGGGGCGCATTTCAACCCGGCCGTGACCCTGGCAGTTTGGATCATGGGCAGGATCACGCCCATGCGTGCCGTCCTGTACGTGGTGGCGCAGCTGGTCGGTGCGCTCGGCGCGGGCCTGGCGCTGAAGGCGGTCTTCGCCGATGCGTGGCAGCCGTCCAACATCGGCTCACCGGCACTCGGCCGCGGCATCACGCCGGTCCTGGGGATCGGGATCGAGGCCATCCTCACCGCCCTGCTGGTCCTGGTCGTGATCGGCACCGCGGTCGATTCGCGCGGACCGAAGATCGGCGGCCTGGCGATCGGCCTGGCCGTGGCGGCAGACATCCTGGTCGGCGGACCACTGACCGGTGCCGCGATGAACCCCGCCCGCTGGTTCGGCTCGGCGGTCGCCGCCGGCGCGTTCGCCGACTGGTACGTGTGGTGGATCGGGCCGGCAATCGGCGCGGCCGTGGCTGCGCTGCTGTATCGGTTCGCTCTCGCCGCCCCCGACGAGGGATAGCGGCGGAGTGGAAAGAGCCGGCCAAGATCCGAGACATCGGTCAGGCGGGCGCATTTCCGATCTAGCCGTCGCTGAGACCATGCCTTGGTCGTGGTGACGTCTCGGGCCATCACGATTGTCGAAGCAGTGGACCGAATGACCAATCGAGCCGTCATCTTGGAACTACGCCATGGTCCCAATGACGGCCAGGCCGTCAACTGGCCGTGGGGGAACCGCCGCGAGCGCTAGCGGACCTCGGCGGAGGCGCCGGCCTCGGCCAGCTTCTCCTTGACCGCCTCGGCCTCCTCCTTGGCGACCCCCTCCTTGACCGCCTTGGGGGCGGCGTCGACCAGATCCTTGGCCTCCTTGAGGCCCAGGCCGGTCAGCTCACGGACCGCCTTGATGACCAGGATCTTGTTCGGACCGACCTCGGTCAGGATGGCGTCGAACTCGGTCTGCTCCTCGGCGACTGCCGGCGCGCCGGCCCCGTCACCGGCAGCCGGTGCGGCTGCCATCGCCATCGGCGCCGCGGCAGTCACGCCGTAGCGCTCCTCGAACGCCTTCACCAGCTCGGACAGCTCAAGGACGGTCATGCCATCGATCGCCTCGAGAATCTGATCCTTGCTCATCGTCTTGGTTGCCATCGTGTTCTCGTTCCCTTCGTCTCGTCAGGCGGCTGCGCCGCCCTCGCTTGCTCGCTTCTTGTCGGCCACTGCGTGGAGCACGCCGACGAGATTCCTCAGGTTGCCGGCCAGGACGCCGGCCATCCCCGCGATCGGGGCGACCATCGCACCTGCCAGTCGGCCGAGCAGCACCTCGCGGCTCGGCAGGGTCGCCAATCGCTGGAGCGCGGCGGCGTCGACAGCCACCCCGCCCAGCAGGCCGCCCCGCAGGGAGACGACCTTGGAGTACGGACGGAAGGCCTCGAGCAGCGCCTTCGCCAGGGCGATCTCATCGCCCGTCGTCGATGCCACGGCGGTGGGGCCGGAGAGCATTGGCGTCAGCTCGGCGCGCCCCGCCTCCACGGCGGCGATCTTCAGGAGGCGGTTCTTGGCCACGTGCAGCTGCACACCGGCGGCGCGCAGCGACCTCCGCACCGACGCCATCTCGGAGACCTTCAGGCCCCGATAGTCGGCCACGGCCAGCGCCGGACTGGAGCGCAGCAGCTCCGTCAGCACGGCGACCGCCTGGCGTTTCGCATCGGTCGGCATCGCGTTCCTCTTCTCTCTGGACAATCAAGAACGGCCCTCGCACACACGTCGGCACGAGGACCGTTCCCGGTCGCTTCACTGCCTCGGCGTGCCGCCGGCTCTCGGCCGGCGATTGGCCCGGGGCTTGCACCCGGAGCACAACGCTGTCTGTGGCTCTTCTGCTGGAATCTGCCCCGATCGGCCCTCTGGTTCGGTCCTCCTAGGCGCTGGCAGCGGCCAGAGCAGCCGGGATGTCGAGTCGCAGGCCGGGGCCCATGGTAGGGGCTACGGTCAGCGTTCGCATGTAGGTGCCCTTTACGCCCGATGGCTTGGCCCGCTGGACGGCGTCCACCAGCGTCGCGATGTTGGCCGCCAGCTGCTCCGGCGTGAAGCTGACGCGACCCACCGCAACGTGGACGATCCCGGCCCGATCGACCTTGAACTCGATCCGGCCCGACTTGATCTCGCTGACGGCCCGCTCGATGTCGAAGGTCACCGTCCCGGCCTTGGGGTTCGGCATCAGCCCGCGCGGGCCGAGCTTCTTCCCCAGGCGCCCGACCGTGCCCATCATGTCGGGCGTGGCGATCGCCACGTCGAAGTCGAACCAGCCGTCATCGATCTTCTTGACCAGGTCGTCGCCGCCGACCTCGTCGGCGCCTGCGCGCAGCGCATCCTGTGCCTTCTCGCCCTGGGCGAAGACGATCACGCGTGTCGTACGACCGGTGCCGTGCGGCAGGACCACGGTCCCCCGCACGAGCTGGTCGGCGTGCCGCGGGTCGATGCCCAGCCGCAGGTGGAGCTCGACCGTCGCATCGAACTTCGAGATCGAGACGCGCGGCAGCAGCTCGACCGCCTCGCCGATGGTGTAGCGGCGCTCCGGCTCCAGCAGCTTGGCCGCATCGATGTACTTCTTGCCGTGCGGCATCAGTCGGCCACCTCGATGCCCATGCTGCGCGCGGTGCCGGCGATGATCCGCATCGCGTGCTCCACGTCGTTGGCGTTGAGGTCGGCCATCTTGGCCTCCGCGATCTCGCGCAGCTGCCGCTGCGTCACGGAACCGACCTTGTCGCGGTTGGGCTGAGCCGACCCGCTCTCGACGCCGGCGGCCCGCTTCAGCAGGGCAGCTGCGAGCGGTGCCTTGGTGACGAACGTGAACGAGCGGTCCTCGTAGACCGTGATCTCGGCCGGCACCACGTAGCCGGCCTGTCCGGCCGTGCGCTCGTTGAAGGCCTTCAGGAACTCCATGATGTTGATGCCGTGCTGGCCCAGCGCCGGCCCAACCGGGGCGGCCGCGGTCGCACGCCCCGCGGGGGCCTGCACCTTGAGGATGGTTCGGACCTTCTTCGCCATCGCGGGTTACAGCTTGTCGATCTGGAGGAAGTCGAGCTCGACCGGGGTCTCGCGGCCGAAGATGCTGACCAGAACCTTGACCTTGTTGCGCTCCGGGTTGACCTCGTC
>CAZDAV010000120.1:0-4051 GCA_964503725.1 uncultured Steroidobacteraceae bacterium | reverse complement strand
GTGGCGCCTACTCGAACACCACCATCTTCTTCGGCGATCCGGCGTTCGGCGCCGAGGGGCCCGCCCTGAACGGCGCGCTCGTGACGATGGCTGGGCTCCTGGCGATCGAGCTCGCGCTCAACATCGCGGGCATTCGGGTCGTCGCCTTCCTGAACCAGGTGAGCGTGTGGTGGCACATCGCCTTCGTGGTGGCGATCGTCGGCTCGCTCTTCATCCTTGGCACCCAGTCGACCGGCACCGATGCCGGCCTCGACCTGTTTGCGATCCAGCCACTCGACACGCTCGGCTCATGGGACAACACGTTCCCCGTCGGGAGTGAGAACCCGTGGTTCAGCTTCAAGTACGGGCCGGCAATCAGCTACCCGATCGCCTTTGCCTTCCTCTTCTCGCTGCTCCAGGCGAACTGGACCTACACCGGCTACGACGCGTCGGCGCACGTCGCGGAGGAGACGATCGGGGCCCGCACGGCGAGCGCCTGGGGCATCTTCCTGTCGGTCGCGGTCTCGGCCGTGGTCGGCTACATCTTCCTCTTCGCCCTCGGCACGCACCTGCCGGACCTCACCCCGCTCTTCGGGCAGCTGGATGACGCGGCCACCTACAGCCAGTACTACTTTGGCGACGGGGCAGCGGTGCTCTTCATCCTGAACGAGAACCTCGACGCCGGGCTGGCCGGGATCCTGGGCGGCGGCATCGCCCTGGCGATGTGCTTCTGCGGCCTCTCGTCGGTCGCCTCGGCCGGTCGGATGCTCTACGCCTTCGCCCGTGACGACGGACTGCCCGGCTCCGGCTGGCTGAAGAAGGTCTCGCATCGGTATCGGACCCCGGCGAATGCCCTCACCGGCATGGTCGTCGGCGCCTTCATCCTGACCTTCCTGGCCTTCTGGGTCGGCCGCGGCATCGCGGTGGTCATCGTCACCGCGGTGAGCACCATCTTCCTGTACGCCGCCTATGCCATCCCGATCTACCTGGGCATGACCACCGATGCCTGGAAGAGCGAACGCGTGTGGAGCCTCGGCAAGTGGTCGAAGCTGGTCGCGGTGGTGGCGCTGCTCTGGATCGTGGTGTTGATGATCCTCTTCTCGTTCCCGACCTCGGGCAACATCTCCTGGCCGTTCATGGTGATCATCGTCCTGTTCCTGGTCGTCTACTACTTCGGGTGGGCGCGGCGGAACTTCCAGGGGCCACGCGTGATGGGTCGCGACGAGGAGCTGACCGAGCTCGAGCGCGAGTTCGACTCGGAGGCAGCCAAGTTCGGCGGCTGAGCGGCTCGGTGGCGTCCGCGATGGGCCGGTCGGGCATCCCGGCCGGCCCATCGGCCCATCCCTGACGAAGAAGAAGCGAAAAGGCGACTCATGGCCAAGGATCAGCGGGGCGACCACCCGAAGTTGGCCGAGCTGAAGGCGATGGTGCGCGACGGGCGGATCGACACGCTCATCGTCGCCTTCACCGACATGCAGGGCCGGTTGATGGGCAAGCGCGTGCAGGGCCAGGCATTCCTGAACGGGGCCATCGACCACGGCGTTCACTTCTGCACGTACCTGCTGGGCACCGACATGGAGATGAACACGCCGGACGGCTTCGCGCTGATGAACTGGGAGACCGGGTACGGCGACTGGATCGCCGATCCGCTGTGGGACACCATGCGGGTCGTGCCGTGGCTGGAGAAGACGGCCCTGGTCCTGTCCGACACGCTGGACCACCACGGGCACGAGATCCCCGTCTCGCCGCGGACGATGCTGAAGCGCGTCGTCGAGCGTGCGACGACGATGGGCTACCGCGTTATGGCCGGCTCAGAGTTCGAGTACTACCTCCTGACCGATTCCTACGAGGGGGCCTACCGCAAGGGCTTCGTGGGGCTCGAGCGCTTCGGGCACTACAACGAGGACTACCACCTCCTGCAGGCGACCAAGGGCGAGCCCATTCACGGACGCCTTCGCAACCTCATGACCCAGGCGGGGATCCCCGTCGAGTTCAGCAAGGGCGAGGCGGCGCCGGGCCAGCACGAGGTGAACATCCACTACACCGACGTGCTCGAGATGTCGGACCAGTCGGTCATCTTCAAGCACGGCGCCAAGGAGATCGCCTGGCTGAACGGCTTCGGGCTGACCTTCATGGCCAAGCCCGACCACACCTGGACCGGGTCGAGCGGCCACCTCCACGTGTCGCTCTGGGACAAGGCCGCGAAGAAGGCCCTCTTCCACGATCCGAAGGGCCAGCCGTACGGCATGTCCGACACGATGCGCCACTTCCTGGGCGGGATGATGGCGTACGCCCGTGAGCTCGCCGTGTTCTGTGCCCCGAACATCAACTCCTACAAGCGCTATGCGGTCGCCTCGTGGGCACCGGTCAACGTGGTGTGGGGCCGGGACAACCGGACCACCGGCTTCCGGATCGTCGGCGATGGGGCGGGGCTGCACATCGAGAACCGCTTCCCCGGCGGCGACATGAACTCCTACCTGGCCTACGCGGCCGTGGTCGGGGCCGGGCTGCTGGGGATCGAGCGCGAGATCGAGCCGCCGGCCGAGTACGTCGGCAATGGATACGTGGCCACCGGCTGCGACCGGATGCCGCGCGCGCTGCACGAGGCGATTCGCGAGCTTGAGGCGAGCCAGGCGGCGGTCGACATCTTCGGGGCCGATGTGGTGGCCCATTACCTCAACGCGGCACGGGTGGAGCAGGAGACCTACGACGCCATCGTCCATCCGTGGGACCGCGAGCGATACCTGGAGCGAGGCTGAATCGGCATGAGACTTGAGGGCAAGGTCGCGATCATCACCGGGGCCGGGAGCGGCATGGGCCGCGTGGCGGCCCAGATGTTCGCCGCGCAGGGAGCGAAGGTGGTGGTCGCCGAATTCGATGAATCCGCCGGCACTCAGACGGTCGACTCGGTCGTGGAGGCCGGGGGCACGGCGACCTTCGTACGAACCGACGTGAGCGCCGAGGCCGATGCGAAGGCGATGGTCGACCACGCGGTCGATCGGTACGGCCGGGTCGACGTGCTCTACAACAATGCCGGGGTCATGCCCGAGCCGGACCATTCGGTGATCGATACGGACGTGGCCACCTGGGACCAGGTGATGGCCGTCAACGTGCGCGGCGTCTTCCTTGGCTGCAAGTACGCGATCCCGCGCATGGTCGAGCAGGGGTCCGGATCGGTCATCAACATCAGCAGCTTCGTGGCGCTGCTCGGGTGTTCGGTGCCGCAGGATGCCTACACCGCGTCCAAGGGCGCGGTCCTCTCGTTGACCCGCTCCCTGGCCGTCCAGTTCGGCCCGCGCGGCGTGCGCTCGAATGCCATCTGCCCCGGGCCAATCGAGACGCCGCTCCTGATGGATTGGCTGCTCAAAGACGAAGCGGCCAAGCAGCTGCGGCTGGCGCGCAACCCGACCGGGCGCTTCGGCAAGCCGGAGGAGATCGTCAATGCGGCGATCTACCTCGCGTCCGACGAGTCCCGCTGGACGAACGGAGCCCAGTTCGTCATCGACGGCGGGATCAGCGTGAACTACTTCTAGGCGGCTCTCCTAGAATCAACGGACTTTCCCGAGGGATCCCCCATGGCCACCCAGACGACCGTCGCTCCGGCGCTCGGTAACGTGAAGATGATCATCGGCGGCGAGCAGGTCGACGCCGCGGACGGGCAGACCTTTGACGCCCTGAACCCGGCCACCGGCGAGGTGCTCGCCAAGGTGCCGCTGGGCGGCCCGGAAGACGTCAACCGCGCCGTGACCGCGGCTCAGAAGGCGTTCGAGGGCCCATGGTCGACCTGGTCGGCGTCCAAGCGCGGCCGCGCCCTGCAGAAATTCTCGAACCTGGTCAAGGAGCATCTCGAGGAGCTCGCCCAGATCGAGAGCCGCAACGTCGGCAAGCCGATCTCAGGCGCGCGCGGCGAGGCCCTCGCGGTCAGCCTCGTGTTCGAGTACTACGCCGGGGCGGCCAACAAGGTCTTCGGAGAGACGATCCCCGTCTCTCGGCCGGGGCTCGACTTCACCCTGCGCGAGCCGATCGGGGTGGTTGGGCTGATCGTCCCGTGGAACTTCCCGATGAACATGGC
>CAZDAV010000119.1:0-4066 GCA_964503725.1 uncultured Steroidobacteraceae bacterium | reverse complement strand
CCGACGCATCGCCGCCGCCCGGGTGCGCCTGGCACGGGCCCGCGAACGGGCGATCCGCACGCAGGGAGCCGTCGCTCGTGCCTGAGCCGCCCGTGTCTGAGTCGCGCCCGCCGACGGACCTGCTGCGCCTGCGGGAGGCGGTGGCCGCGTATGCGATCGAGCCATCCGACGAGGACTACGCCGCCGCCGCCGGCATCCCGGTCGAGCAGGTGATCCGCTTCGACCTCAACACCTGGGGCGGTGGCGCACTGCCGGGGGTCGTTCGTGCGCTGGCCAGCTTCGACCCGCAGCGCGCGGTGGAATATGGCGACGGCTCGTATCGCGCCCTTCGCACGGCCATCGCGGCAGAAGTGGGCGTGTCGCCGGATCGGATCATTCCCGGTGCCGGGGCGGATGAGCTGATTCGGCTGGTGAGCACCATCGCGACCGGGATAGGCGACCGGGTGGTCATTCCCACCCCCACCTTCTCGTTGTATGGCGTCGAGGCCCGCCTGGCGGGCGCGACCCCGGTGACGGTGCCGCGCGGGGAGGTGGCCGACCGCCAGCCGGTCGCAGCCCTGCGGGAGACCGCCGAGACGGTCGAGGCGCGCCTGGTCTGGCTGTGCACCCCGAACAATCCGACGGGCGACCGATACCTGGCCGATGAGGTCGAGCAGCTGGCCGCCGGCCTGCCATGCCTGGTCGCCGTCGACGCGGTCTACCAGGAGTTCGCGGAGACGAGCCTGGGGCTGGCACCCGAGGCCCTCAGCCTCGTGTCGCTGCAGGACCAACTGCCGAACCTGCTCATCCTCCGTTCGCTGGCAAAGGCGTACGGCCTGGCCGGCGCCCGGATCGGCTACCTGATCGTCGCGCCGCAGCTGGTCGATCGATTCGACGCGGCGCGGCTGCCACAGTCGGTGGCCAGCCCCAGCGAGGCCGCCGCGCTCGGTGCGCTGGCCGATCCGCACGAGGCGCGCGCCCGCCAGCGCCTGATCGTCGAGCAGCGGGAACGCCTGGCCGCGGCGGGCCGGGAGCACAGATGGCGGGTGCTCGACTCGCTCACCAACTTCATCCTGGTGCGACCGCCAGATGCCGTCGGGCTGGCCACCGCGCTGGCGGGCCGTGGGCTGGTGGTGCGCTCCTATCCCGAGGGCCCGCTGCGGGAGTGGCTGCGCATCACCGCCCGCTCGGCCGAGGAGAACGACCGGCTGCTGGCGGCCATCAGCGACCTGGACGGCTAGGGAGCGGCGACGCTAGGGGGCGGCGACCACCTCGACCGGCGCGATCCCGAGCGCCGTCACCTCCTCGCGGATGAGGGAGGTGTCGCCGACCGCCAGGATCAGCAGCTCATCGGGCCGGATCAGCTCAACGGCTGCCGTGTGTGCCTCGGCCGCACCGACGGCCTCGATCCGGTCGCGGTACGTCTGCCAGAAATCATCGGCCAGGCCGTAGATCGCGATCGGCTCGATCGCGGCAGAGATGCCGCCTGTCGTCTCGAAGCGAAGGGGAAAGACCCCGACCTGGTAGTCGCGCGCCTCGCGCAGCTCGGCCTCTTCGAACGGCGCGCCGGTCGCGGCTTCGAGCAACCCCACCAGCTCGCGGATGGCCGCGCCGGTCACCTCAGTCTGGACCGCGGCGGAGGCGGTGAAGAGGCCGGTCGAGCGCCGCGGGTCGAAGCCGCAGTGGGCGCCGTAGGTGTAACCCAGCTCCTCGCGCAGGCGGCGGTTGAGGCGCGACCAGAAGCTGCCCCCAAGGGCCGTGGCCATGACGATTGCAGAGAAATAGCGTGGGTCGTAGCGGTCGATCCCCAGGTGCCCCACCCGCAGCTCGGTCTGGACCGATCCCGGCCGGTCGACGATCACCACCCGCCGCGCCCCGGCGGCGCGCGGCACAAACGCGCGATGCCCCGGGCCTGCACCATCCCACGTCCCCAGGTGACGCTCGACCGAGGCGACGACCGCATCGGGGTCGAAGGCTCCGCCGATGACGAGGTGCGCCAGCCCCGACCGATAGTGCGTTCCGTGGTAGCTGACCACGTCGTCGCGCGTCAGGGCGCCGACCGTCTCCGGCGTCCCGGCCGCCAGGCGCCGATACGGGGTGTCGGCGGCATACGCGTGGGAGAGGAAGCTCTCATCGGCCAGCCGGCCGGGGTCGGCGCGCGACTGCAGGATGCTGGCCAGCCGCTCGGCTTTGAGCCGCTCGAACTCCCCGGCATCGAAGCGCGGCTCGCGGATCATCTCGGCCAGGAGCGCCAGACCGGCATCGAGGTGCTCGGGCAGGGCCTGGAACGCGGCGCGGGCGCTGTCCCAGCTCGACTCGCTGCTCACCTCGATCCCCAGCCGCTCGGTGGCCTCGGCGAAGGCGGAGGCATCCAGGCGCTGCGTGCCGGTCACCAGCAGGTGCGCGGTCAGCGCGGCGACGCCGCCGTGCGGCTCGTCCTCGGCCGCGGCACCGGCATCGAGCAGCAGGTGGACGTTGACCAGGTTCGATCCGCTCACCGGCACCAACCACAGGGTCAGCCCGTTCGGCAGCTGGCGGCGCGTGAACGAGGGGAACCGATACGGCCGCGGGGCGCCGGCGACCGGGCGCAGCGGGTTGGCGGCGATCGTCATGGCGCGCCCTCCGCCGACTCGGCGGGAAGATAGGTGAGCACCACCCGATTGTCGGGCCGGATGCTGGCCGCCATCGCATCGCGAACGCGCACCGGGTCGACGGCGGCGTAGCGGCTGGCCTCGGTATTGATGCGCTCCGGCTCGTCGAAGAGGCACGCGTACATCGACAGCCGATCGGCGCGCTCGGAGATCCGCTCCAGGCTCGACTCGACACTCGCCGCGTGCAGGTTGCGCACCCGCTCCAGCTCGGCGTCACTTGGCCCGGTCTCGACCAGCCGGTCGACCTCGCTGAAGAGTGCCGCCTCGAGCGCCTCGTGACCGATCCCGGGGCGGGCGGTGGCCCACATCGCGAAGATCGTGGCGCCGCCGATGAACGGGAAGGCGTAGACGGTCACGTCCTGGGCCAGCTGCTGCTCGCGGACGAGGGACCGATACAGGCGCGAGGCGCGCCCGGCGCCGAGCAGGTCGACGGCGACCTCCAGCGCGTCGAAGCCATCGGTCCCGAAGGTCGGCATCCGGTAGGCGGCGTAGACCCGGGGAAGTGGCACGCGGTCGGGGACGATCTCGCGCACCTCTGCGCCGATGATCGGCGCGATGGCGGTCGATGGTGCGGCGGGGATCGATGGGTTTGCGCGGATCGGGCCGAAATACTTCTCGATCAGGGCGAGCGCCGCATCGGGGTCGAAGTCTCCGGCGATGGTCAGCACCGCGTTGTTGGGGGCGTAGTGGGCGGCGAAGAACTCGCTCACATCGGCCAGGCTGGCTGCGCCGAGGTCCTCCATGGAGCCGATGGTCGAATGGTGGTAGGGGTGCTCCGGCGGGAAGAGCAGCCCCTGGATCTTTTCGTCCCAGGTCCCGTACGGCTGGTTGTCGACAGACGAGCGGCGCTCGTTCTTGACCACCTCGCGCTGGTTGTCGAGCTTCTCCTGGGTCATCGCCGGCAGCAGGTCCGCCAGGCGGTCCGACTCGAGCCATAGGCCCAGCTCCAGCTCATGGCTGGGGAGCGTCTCGAAGTAGTTCGTTCGGTCGAGCCAGGTCGAGGCGTTGAGGGCGCCCCCGGCAGCCTGGACCAGGCTGAAGTGCTCACCCTTGGCCACGTGCGCGGATCCCTCGAACATCATGTGCTCGAACAGGTGCGCGAAGCCGGTCTTGCCCGGCTTCTCGTGACGGCTGCCGACGCCGTACCACAGGTTGACGGCCACGATCGGCGCGCGGTCGTCGCGAGACAGGATCACGCGCAGGCCGTTCGGCAGGAGGTGGCGGTCAATCGGGACGTGGGGCAACGGCGGCGTTCCTCGGCTTCTGGGGGCGAGTCGACTACGGCTTCGCGTACTCCGGGGCGTGCTCGCCGCGGTCAATCGCGATCGTGCGGTCCATGATCTCGAGCGTCTCGGTGACAGATCGGCCGTTCTCGTCTGCGGCCGCCTTGACGTCCTCGTACCGAATGTTCGCTTTCCCCATCTCGAGGTGCGCCT
>CAZDAV010000118.1:0-4082 GCA_964503725.1 uncultured Steroidobacteraceae bacterium | reverse complement strand
GGCATCGGGCTAGACTGGCGGTGATGGCCGACCGGCGCCCGATCCTGATGCTCATCGACGGGCCGAGCCTCGTCTACCGCGGCTACTTCGCCCTGCCGCCCCTCACCACCTCGGACGGCGCCCTCGTCAACGCCGTCTTCGGCTTCCTCCAGATCGTGCTGCGCGGGATGCAGGACCTGAAGCCGGACTACGCCATCGTCAGCTTCGACGTGGGCAAGCCCCAGTTCCGCTTCGACGCCTACCCCGAGTACAAGGCGGGGCGCCCGTCGATGCCGGACGACCTGCGCTCGCAGTTCCCGATCGTGCGAGAGGTCGTGACGATGATGGGGATGCCGATCCAGGAGCTGGCCGGATACGAGGCCGATGACGTGATCGGTGCCCTGGCGACCCAGGCGACTGCCGCGGGGGTCGACACCTACATCGTCTCCGGCGACCTCGACGGCCTGCAGCTGGTCAACGATCACATCCGCCTGCTGACGACCCGGATGGGGGTCGCCTCGACCGTCATCTACGACGAGGCCAAGGTCGACGAGCGCTACGGGCTGCGCCCCGACCAGATGCTCGACTACAAGGCCCTGAAGGGCGACACCAGCGACAACATCCCCGGCGTGCCGGGGGTCGGGGAGAAGACGGCGATCGCCCTGCTCCAGGAGTTCGGGTCGCTCGACGCGCTGTACGAGCGGCTCGACGAGGTGAAGGGCAAGCTGCGGGAGCGCCTGGCCGAGCACCGGGAGTCGGCCTTCCTGTCGCGCCAGGTGGGTCGCATCGTCACCGACCTGCCGGTGACGCTCGACCTGGAGGCGGCGCGCACCGGCCGTTACGACCGCCGAGCGATGGCACAGCGCTTCCGGGAGCTGGAGTTTCGATCGCTGATCGACCGGCTGCCGCCGTCGAGCATCGCCCCCACGGGGCACGATGCGCCGGAGCGCGAGACGAAGGGCGGCCTGCAGCTCTCCCTGGACCTGCTGGGCGGGGGCGCCGCAGCCGCACAGTCGGCCGGCGCGGATAGGACGACGCCAGAGCGACCGGGCGCCTCGCCCGACCCGCTCGTCGATCCCGCCGGGGCAATCGAGCACGTCGACCCGCGCATCCCGCGCAGCGAGGTGGATCGAGTGGAGCTGGAGGCCTGGCTGGCGGCGCAAGGGAGATCCGTCGGCCTGGGCTGGGCAGCCGGTCCCGGACGGCCGCTGGAGCGCGCACTGCTGGGGATCGCCCTGGCCGGCGCGGACGGAAGCTCGTGGTACATCCCGCTCGGGGAAGCGGGCGAGGGCGTCGGCTGGCTGCCCCGCTGGTTCTCGCGCGACGATCGGCGACTGATCGGGCACGATCTGAAGCAGCTGGTCGTGCTTCTCGCCCGCTCCGGCGTGCCGCTCGCCGGCCCCGCCTTCGACACCAGCGTGGCGTCCTACATGCTCAACCCGGCGCTCCGAGCGCAGACGCTCGACGACCTGGCCGCCAACCGCTACAGCGCCGAGCTGCCGCCGCGACCCGCCGGCCCGGATCCCGAGGCGGACGAGGCGGTCGCCGCTCGCCGCGCCGCCGCGGAAGCGTTCCTCGCGCTCCTGCTCGCGCCGGCGCTCGAGGCGGAGATGGCGGAGGCCGGCCTCACCAACCTCTTCAACGAGGTCGAGATGCCGCTCCTGCCGGTCCTGGCCGACATGGAGCTGGCCGGCGTGATGATCGACGGCGAGGTGCTGGCAGCCATGGCGGCCGAGTTCGGCGGACAGCTCGCCGCGCTCGAGGCGCGCATCTACGAGCTGGTCGGGCGCCCCTTCAACATCGGGTCACCCAAGCAGCTGGAGCAGATCCTGTTCGTGGAGCTGGGGCTGCCGGCCACGAAGCGGACGCGGACCGGCTACTCGACGGACGCATCGGTCCTGGAAGAGCTGAAGGACAAGCACGAGGCGGTGGCCCTGATCCTGGAGCATCGCCAGGTCGCCAAGCTCAAGTCGACCTACGTCGACGCGCTGCCGCTGTTGATGGACGAGGCCGGGCGGGTGCACACGACCTACTCGCAGGCGATCGCCGCCACCGGTCGCCTGTCAAGCACCGACCCAAACCTGCAGAACATCCCGATCCGGACCGCCCTGGGGCGACGCATCCGCCGAGCCTTCGTGGCTCCGCCCGGCAGGCTGCTGCTGGCCGCCGACTACTCGCAGGTGGAGCTGCGCATCCTGGCCCATGTCTCGGGCGATCCCGGCCTGAAGGCGGCCTTCGCCGCGCACGAGGATATCCACCGCTCGACCGCTGCGCGGGTCCTGAAGCTGGATCCGGCCGATGTCACCTTCGAGCAGCGCAGCATGGCCAAGATGGTGAACTTCGGCGTCGCCTACGGCATGAGCGACTTTGGCCTGGCCGAGCGCCTCCGCATTCCTCGTGAGGAAGCCCATGCCTTCATCGCCGACTACTTCGCCGCCTACGAGGGGATCCGCCGCTACATCGTCGAGATGAAGATCCTGGCCCGCGACCAGGGGTTCGTCTCGACCCTGCTCGGCCGGCGGCGCTACATCCCGGAGCTCTCCGCGCGCAACCCGTCGCTGCGCCAGGCGGGGGAGCGGATGGCGATCAATATGCCGATCCAGGGGACCGCGGCCGACGGGGTCAAGATCGCCATGGTCCGCCTGGGGGCCGCCATGCGCGAGCGCGGCATGACCTCGCGCATGCTGCTCCAGGTCCACGACGAGCTCGTCTTCGAGACCGATGAGACGGAGCTGCCGGTGCTCGCCGCGCTCGCCCGGGAGGTGATGGAGAGCGCACTGCCACTCGACGTGCCGCTGACCGTCGAACTGAAGGTGGGGGTCGACTGGGCGGGCATGGACCGATACGAGCCGCAGCCCGACGGCGGCTGGCGGCGCGTCCCGCGCGCGGCCGAGGCCGAGGTCGATGAGCCGGTGCTGGCCGAGGTCGTCGGCTGACACATGCCGGAGCTTCCCGAGGTCGAGACCGTCGCCCGTGACCTGCAGCGCTGGGTCGCCGGCGCCACGATCACCGACGCCGAGGTGCGCTGGGAGCGGACCATCCGTCACCCGCAGCCGGCCGAGCGCTTCGTGGCCGAGCTGCGGGGAGCCGCCATCCGCCGCGTCGGCCGGCGGGCGAAGAGCGTCCTGCTGCACCTGGCCGACGGTCGCGTGATGACGGTGGCGCTGCGCATGACCGGGGCCCTGATCGTCGCGCCGGAGGGGACACCCGACGACCCGTATGCGCGCGTCATCTTCAGCCTCGCCGACGGGCGGGAGCTGCGCTACCGCGACGTGCGCAAGTTCGGCCGGATCGGGCTCTGGGAGCGGGGCGGGCTCGTTCCACGAAGCGGCGCGACGCGGAGGATCCGCGAGGGGCGCGAGCCGTATCGAGTCGGCGACGTCTTCGCCCGCCATGGCCCCGAGCCACTGGCGCGGTCGTTCAGCGCCGAACGATTCGCGGCTCGCTTTCGTGGCAGATCGGCCAAGCTCAAGACGCTGCTGCTCGACCAGTCCTTCATCGCCGGGATTGGCAACATCTACGCCGACGAGGCGCTGTGGCGGGCACGCCTTCACCCCCTGCGCGCCGCCGATACGCTGTCCGAGGTCGAGGTGCGGCGACTGCATCGTGCCGTGCGGGCGGTGCTCCGGCAGGGGATCGTCAACCGCGGCGCCAGCTTCGCCGACTACGTGGGGGCGGACGGGGAGCCGGGCGCGAATGCCGAGGAGCTGGCCGTCTATCGCCGCACCGGCGAGCCCTGTCTGCGCTGCGGGCGTGCCATCGAGCGAATCGTGATCGGGCAGCGCAGCACGCACTTCTGCCCGCGCTGCCAGCGGCTCCCTCCCGCGGGTGCGGCGGCATGAAGGTGATCGGCCTGACCGGCAATATCGGCTGCGGCAAGAGCACGGTCGCGGGGATGTTGCGCGACCTGGGCGTGGCGACCGTCGATGCCGACGCCGTTGCCCGGCAGGCGCGCAACAACGATGAGGGGGTCCGGCGACGGATCGAGGAGCGCTTCGGCACCCTCGATGCGGCTGCGCTGGCGGAGCTCGTCTTCAGCGACCCGGCAGCGCTCGCCGACCTGGAGGCGATCCTGCATCCGTCAGTGCGCGACGAGGTCCGCG
>CAZDAV010000117.1:1933-4098 GCA_964503725.1 uncultured Steroidobacteraceae bacterium | reverse complement strand
CGGTAGACATGGTCGTGGACGTCGCCGGCCACGAAGACGCCCTCGATCTTGGTCCGCGTCTCGCCATCGACGATGCAGTAGCCGCGCTGGTCGAGGTCGAGCTGCCCGGCGAAGAGCTCCGTGTTCGGCTTGTAGCCGATCGCGACGAAGAGGCCCTGCACCGCCAGGGTCGAGGCCTCGCCGGTCACGGTGTCCCGCAGGACGATCTCGTTGACGGTCATCTCGCCGCGGACATCGGTCACTTCGGTGTTCCAGCGAACGTCGATCTTCGGGTGGGCGAAGGCGCGGTCCTGCATGATCTTGCTGCCGCGGAAGGCGTCGCGGCGGACGAGCATCGTCACCTTCGAGGCGAACTTGGTCAGGAAGAGCGCCTCCTCCAGCGCGGTGTCGCCGCCGCCGACCACGGCGATCTCGCGGTCGCGGAAGAAGAAGCCGTCGCAGGTTGCGCAGGCGCTCACCCCGCGGCCGCGGAACTGCTCCTCGGAGGGAAGCCCGATCCACAGCGCGGACGCGCCGGTGGCCACGATGACGGCATCGGCCAGGTATTCGTCGTCGCCCACCCACAGGTGGAACGGGCGCTCGCTGAAGTCGACGCGCGTCACGTCCTTGTCGATCAGCGTGCTCCCGAAGCGCTCCGCCTGGTCACGCCACAGCTGCATCAGCTCCGGACCCTGGATGCCGCCCGGGAATCCGGGGTAGTTCTCCACGTCGGAGGTGATCATCAGCTGGCCAAGCGGCGTGTTGCCGGCGAAGACCAGCGGTGCCAGGTTGGCGCGCGCGGCGTAGATGGCCGCGGTCAGCCCGGCCGGGCCCGAGCCGATGATCGCGAGCTTGGGGTGTCGCGTGTCGGTGAGGGTCTGGGAAGGGGTGCCCGTGCTGGGCGGAATGGTGGCGGTCATGATCGAATGGAGTCTATGGTATCAGTACTTGCGCAAGGACGCAAATAAGGATGGCCCCGGCCATCGCCCCCGCGAGGACCCCTGAACCGATAGGATCCCTCTCATGATCGAGCGTCGCGCCAGCGTCAGCGTGGACGTGGCCGGAGTCCGCATCGGCTCCGGCAACCCGGTCGTGGTGCAGTCGATGACGAACACCGATACCGCCGACCCCGACGCCACCGCCATCCAGGTGGCGCAGCTGGCCCACGCGGGATCTGAGCTGGTGCGCATCACCGTCAACAACGATGCCGCTGCGCAGGCCGTGCCCGTGATCCGCGAGAAGCTGGACCGGCTCGGGATCGGCGTGCCGTTGATCGGGGACTTCCACTACAACGGCCACCTGCTGCTGACGAAGTACCCCGATTGCGCCGCCGCGCTGGCGAAGTACCGCATCAACCCGGGCAACGTGGGCACGAAGCGGCACGACCAGCAGTTCCGCCAGATCGTCGAGGTGGCGGTCGCCAACGGAAAGCCGGTGCGCATCGGCGTCAACTGGGGATCGCTGGACCAACAGCTCCTCACCGAGCTCATGGACGCGAATGCCGCCCTGCCGGAGCCGCGGGAGTCGCGCGAGGTGATGATCGAGGCGATGCTCGAGTCGGCGCTGCGGTCTGCCGCGCTGGCCGAGGAGACCGGGCTGGCTCACGACCGAATCGTGCTGTCAGCCAAGGTGAGCGGCGTCCAGGACCTGGTCGAGGTCTACGACCGGTTGGCGGCGCGCTGCGACTATCCCCTGCACCTGGGGCTGACCGAGGCGGGGATGGGATCGCGGGGCATCATCTCGTCGACCGCCGGACTGGCCATCCTCCTCCAGCGCGGGATCGGCGACACGATCCGGGTCAGCCTCACCCCATCACCCGGCGGTGACCGCACCGAGGAGGTGCAGATCGCGCAGCAGGTGCTCCAGTCGCTCGGCATCCGCAGCTTCACCCCGCAGGTCAGTGCCTGCCCCGGCTGCGGACGAACGACATCGACCTTCTTCCAGGAGATGGCCCGCGATATCGACGCCTACCTCCGCGAGCAGATGCCGGTCTGGGCCCAGGCGCACCCTGGCGTGGAGGAGCTGACGGTGGCGGTGATGGGCTGCGTCGTGAACGGTCCGGGCGAGAGCAAGCACGCCGATATCGGGATCAGCCTGCCGGGCACCTTCGAGGAGCCCGTCGCGCCTGTCTTCGTCGACGGTAAGCTGCGCACAACCCTGCGCGGGGATGACATCGTGCCGCGCTT
>CAZDAV010000117.1:0-1833 GCA_964503725.1 uncultured Steroidobacteraceae bacterium | reverse complement strand
GCTACCCCGGCAGGGACGCGCAGTAGGACGCCTTCGACGGCTTGGTGAGGCCGCTCCCGGGGCGGATCCGATCGAAGGTCGCGACACCCTCCGTGTCGATCGCGATCTCGACGATCAGGTCGCTGTAGCCGTCGATGGCATTCGGCAGGCCGTCCGGGAGGTCGACGTCCGTGTCGATCACCGTCGTACCGTCGATCAGCACCTGGAATGGATCGGAGAGCGGGAAGTCGAGCAGCTCGGCGCTGCAGGTCGGCAGCGGCGTGTCGATGGTATCCACGTTGCCGACATAGCGGACCGTCACATCCGCCGCGGAGGCGTTGATGATCAGCGTGTGCACGACGTTGTCGGCCGCCTCGCCATTCCCGCCACCACCTCCGCCACCGCAGGCGACCAGCAGGATCATCGTGGCGGTAAGCGCCGCCGTCGCCCGGGTCGTGGCTGACCTCATCGAGCGCGGCTCGTGGCGAACCCTGCGCGGTTCCTGCATCGGTCCATTCCTTCCTTGATGTTGGCTCGCATCGTCAGCGAGGTGCGTCGAGCACCGCCATAGCCTACGCACCCGCGCAAGTGCCCACGGGGCTGATCGGCAGCCGGTGGTCAGCCGGCCGGCACGGCGGCCAGGAACGTCCAGGCCGCGGCGATGAAGGCGGCGATGACGAAGGCGATGATCGCCAGGGGCAGCAGTGCGACGCGCAGGTTCTGCTGGACCACCTGTTGCTGCGGGTCGTGATGATCGGCGTGCAGATCGTGCGTCGTGTCGAGCACGAGCCCGGTCTCGTCGCGGGTCGCCGGTAGGTTGGGTTCCATGGGTGTCACTCCCTGTCCAGGATGCCTGCCAGCCCGCGATCGAGATCGTCGGCGCTGAGCTGCCCGATCTGGCGGCCGGCGATCAGCCCGTCTCGGTCGATGAAGTAGGTGGCCGGCGGTCCGATGACGCCGTAGCGCGCCGCGACCGCCTCCCCCGGGTCCATCGCCGCAGGCCAGGTTGCTCCCATGCGGCTCATGAAGTCTCGTGCCGCCTCCGATCGGTCACGGAAGACGATGCCGATCACCGCCAGACCCTCGGCGGCATGCGCATCCACCGCGGCGGTGAGCAGCGGGAACTCCTCGACGCACGGGCCGCACCAGCTCGCCCAGAAGTTGACGATCACCGGCCTGCCGCGCAGGTCCTCCAGCCGCAGCGGATTGCCGTCCAGATCGGCCAGGACGAAATCGGGCGCCGGCTGACCGATGAGCGCCACGCCGGTCGATGCCGGACGCATGACCAGCAGCAGCCCCCAGGCCGCGAGCAGCACGATCGGCGCCAGCGCCGAGATGAGATACCAGCGCAGCGAGAGACGGGGCGCCAGCGGGGCGCGCTCAGTGACCGGGTGCGTCGTCATGCGAACCGTGTTCGGTCTCCTCCCACTCGCGTCCCGCCGCTCGAACCCACGCGACGATCGCGTAGAGGAAGACGAGGAGCCCGGGAATGGCGAGGAACGGGTTGGCGAGCGGCTGATCGTCCGCTCGGAAGGCGAGGCCGGCGCCGAGGAGCGCGCCGCCGAGCGCCATGATCACCGGCAGCGCGCTCGGGTTCGGCAGGTGCACGCCGCGCGGCAGCCGCCGACGCGTGGTCGAGCCGCCAACATGGCTGGTGACCGCGTACACGACGCCGAGGACGAAGGCGATGCCGATCGCCAGGAGCAGGTAGCCGAATGCGATCTCGTTCACCCCGCAGCCATCCTAACGCAGGAAGTAGAGCGTGCTGAAGAGGGCGATCCAGACCACGTCGACGAAGTGCCAGTACATGCTGATCGCCTCGACCGCGACGTGGTTCTGCCGGCTGAACTGGCC
>CAZDAV010000116.1:0-4101 GCA_964503725.1 uncultured Steroidobacteraceae bacterium | reverse complement strand
GCACTCCCCTCGACCAGACGCAGGCGGGGGAACCGGTCGGCCGAGAGCAGCTCATCGATCGCGGCCGCCGAGAGCGCCGGCCAGAAGTGATGCCCCTGCCCGAGCGTGCAGCCAAGCTCGATCAGCGCCGTCCGCTGCTCCGCCCGCTCGATCCCCTCGGCGATGGTCTGGAGCTTGAGCGTGTCGCCCAGCCCAACGATGGCGCGCGCCAGCGCGGAGCGGTCCGCGCCCTGGCCGACTTCCTCCACGAACGGCTTCGCGATCTTGAGGATGTCAATCGGGAAGCGCTGCAGGTAGCTCAGCGACGAGTACCCGGTCCCGAAGTCGTCGATCGCGAGCCGCACCCCGAACCCCTTGAGCTGCTGCAGCCGCTCGAGCACCGCGTCCGTCTGCTGCATCAGCACGCTTTCGGTGATCTCCAGCACCACCGAGGACGGCTCGACGCCGGACGAGGTGAGCGTCTGGCGGAGCGCGTCCGCCAGCCCCGACCCCTGGAGCTGCCGGCCCGAGATGTTGACCGAGACGGCGAGCGAAAGCCGCGGGTGTGCCGCCCGCCAGACCTGGAGCTGCCGGCACGCCTCACCCAGCACCCACGACCCCAGCTGCACGATGAGGCCGGTCTCCTCGGCGAGGGGGATGAAGTGCTGCGGCAGGAGCCGGCCGAACTGCGGGTGCTCCCACCGGAGCAGCGCCTCCACGCCGTGGATGCTGCCGCTCTTCAGGTTGACGATCGGCTGGTAGAACAGCGTCAGCTCGTGCCGCTCGATCGCGGCCCGAAGCGCGGCCTCGAGGTCGAGCCGCTCGCGGATGTCGGCGTACATCCGCGATTCGTACATTGCCGTGCCGCCCTTGCCGCGCCGCTTGGCGGCGTACATCGCCATGTCCGCGTTCCGAAGCAGGTCGTCCGCCCTGTCATCGGTGGAGGCGGAGGCCACGCCGATGCTCGCCGTGACCCGCACCTGGTTGCCGCTGAGCGAGAACGGGTGGGACATCGCGGCGGCCAGCCGGTCGGGGAGCCCTTCGCGCCCGTCGGCCCCTTCGATCAGGATCGCGAACTCGTCGCCGCCCAGCCGCGCCACCGTGTCGGCGCTCCGGGCGCAGGCCAGGAACCGCTCGGCCGCAGCCATGAGCAGCCGGTCGCCCTCGGCGTGGCCCAGGCTGTCGTTCACCGTCTTGAAGTCGTCGAGGTCGAGGAAGAGGACCGTCACCGGGCTCCCGCGCCGCTGCGCCAGCGCCAGCGCGTGGCTCACCCGGTCGCGGAAGAGTGCCCGGTTGGCGAGCCCGGTGAGCGGATCGTGGAACGCCTGGTGGGTCAGCTGCTCCTCCAGCCGCCGCCGCTCGCTCACGTCGCGGGTGTTGAGCACGATCCCCTTCACGGTTGTGTCGTGCAGCAGGTTGGTCGCGAGGATCTCGGCGTGCAGCCAGGAGCCGTCCGGCTGGCGGAAGCGCCACTCCACGGGGCCGGTGACGCCCGGCGCCTGCGCCGCGTTGCGGAAGAACATGGCCGCCCGCTCGCGGTCATCGGGGTGGAGCAGCTCGGACACGGTCCGGCGCAGCATCTCTGACGGGTCGTAGCCGAACACCCGTGTGGCCGACGGGCTCACGAACCGGACCGTGCCGTCCGCCCGGGTGACGATGATGACGTCGGACGAGTGCTGTACCAGCGATCGGAAACGGGCCTCGTTCTGGCGCACCGCGTGCTCGGCGAGCAGCCGCACATTCTCGCGCACGGCGAGGAGCTGGCGCAGCACCACCAGGCCGGTCACCAGCAGGGCCCCAACGGCGAGCCCGCTGATCGGATCGGTCCATGGGCGGAGCGCCACGACGAGGAGCAGGACGTACGTCGTCCCCACCGCGAGGTAGGGTAGCGGGCTGACCGCCTGGAACCGGGTGACGGGCACCGCCGAGGTCTCCCGCCGAGCGACGGGCCGGCGCCAGTAGAGCTCGGCGCTGCCGATCAGCATCACGTAGCAGATCAGGAAGACGGCGTCGGCCCAGCTCGCGCTCCGGGTGCCCACCTCGAGCTGCACCAGGTTGAACGTGAGGTCCGCGACCACGCCCACCGACACACCGGTCACCAGCAGGCCGAACGCCAACCGGTTGCCATCGATCGGCCGGCGGAGCAGCACCGTGGTGACCCCGAGCAGCACCAGCATGCTCGCCAGCGGATAGGCGAACGCCAGCAGGTTGACGACGAGGCTGCTCTCCTGCGAGGCGGCCGTCGGGCGGACCGAGAAGTACCAGATCGCGACCCCGCCGCCCACCAGCACCATCGCGGCGTCGAGCAGGAACTTCCACCGCTCCAGCCGGGTGCGGCGCGCCAGCGGGAACGCGAGGAGCGCAGTGAGCGTGAGCAGCGAGTCGGTCAGGTAGAACAGGTCGGCCCAGGACACCGGCGGGCTGTCGTGTAGCGTCAGGACGTACCCGGTGGAGATGGCGTTGCCGGTGAACACCGTCGCCCCGCCGAGCGCGAGCAGGCGGAGGGCGCGGCGCACGCCCGGATCCAGGATCTCCCGCCTCGAGGCCAGGGCGAACAGCGTCAGCACGGTCAGGTTGATCGGCATGAACGCCACGTTGCCGACGAGGTCGCGTACCGTCGCGCTGCCCCAGTGGCTCTGCTCCCACACCAGGTAGAGCACGGCGTAGATCGCGGTGACGAACGCGACGGTGCCGACCGGGACGAGACGGTTGGACGCGACCGGAACCGCCGCGCCGACCGCATTCTGCAACTCGGTCAGGGCGAGGGCCTTCGGGTGGGGGTCAGAGTGGCGTCGCTGGGGCATGGCTGAGGTTGAAGGCAATGATGATGCCATGCTGAGGCCTGAATTCCTACACGTGGTGCCTCGACCACTTCTGGAATCGCGGGTTCTTGCAGCGGATCGAAGGTCGGGTCGACCCGGTGCTTTCGGGGCGATTCTTGTCGCTCAACTCCATGCCCCCCTGACCTGCCAGTTCATGCTGGAGGATCACGCCGTCCGGCATAGCTATCACCACCTGGCTCGTCTACGTGGAGCGGTTGAGGCCGTAAGCCGTGCGGCTTGACCTCGTCAACTTGTGACGAATTTGAGATGGGTCACATTCGGTGCGGCGACCGTCCGTACCAGCCGGAGACCGCCGAGGTCCTTAACGCCTTCGAATAAGCGCTCGCCGGCGCCGAACAGCATGGGGACCAGGTGAATCTCCATTTCGTCCACCAGGCCGGCGCCGAGGTACTGCTGGGCCGGTGGAGGTCGGAGAGTCGGTGAGGCTGGGCAGGCGGTAAGGCGGTACGGCGGCACGATGGTAGGATGTCATCCCGAGCGTAGCGAGGGATCGGCCCGGCAAACGTCGGGGCATTGTAGCTCCATTTGCCGACGTAAACCCACCCGATTCCTCGCTACGCTCGGAATGACGCCGGTGGCTGCGCTTCCCCCGTACCGCCTTACCGCCCTACCGCCTGATCAAACGAATGAACCACCGGGTGCGCGCCGGTCGACGGTGCCGATCCCGGCGTCCGCACGCACAACGCCGTTCGCATGCCTGCCGTCCGCGCGGCATCCAGCTCCGCGCCGATGTCGGAGAGAAAGAGGACCTCGGAGGGGGACCGCTCCAGGGCGGCCGCAATGCGGGTGTAGCTCTGCGGCGCCGTCTTCGGTCCGGTGGTCGTGTCGAAATAGGCCCGTATGAAACGCGTCAGATCGCCGGCGGCCGTGCTGGTGAATAGGGATCGTTGCGCCCGGATGCTGCCCGAGGAAAAAATGGCGATGTCGATTCCCTGACGCTGCCAGCGCTCGAGGGCAGGGGGGACGTCGGGATACACCTCACCCCGCAGGTCGCCCGCCCGGTACCCCTCCTCCCAGATCTTGCCTTGCAGGGACTTGAGCCCCGTCGACTTGCGGTCCCGATCCATCAACCACTGCGAGTAGGCGGCGACCGCTGCGGCATCATCCCCCCACGGGGGAGGGACAGGCTGAGACGTTTCAGCGGCGTGCTCGGCCTCGAGTTGGGCGACGTCGGCCCGGACCTCAGAATCGTTCCAATGCCGCTGGAGAAATCCACTCATCCTGGCGCGCGCATGGCCGAACAGCGTTTGGTGGACGAACTCGATGGGCGTCGTCGTGC
>CAZDAV010000115.1:0-4117 GCA_964503725.1 uncultured Steroidobacteraceae bacterium | reverse complement strand
ACCGACGTGCTTGCCTTCCCGCTGCACGAGTGGACGGTCGACGAGGGACATTCGCACCTGGCCGATGAAGATGCCATCACCCCGCCAGGCCCCCTGCTGCTCGGCGACGTCGTGATCGACGTCGACCAGGCCGTGCGCCAATCCGCCGACGGCGGCTGGGGGGCGGCGCAGGAGATCGCGCTGCTCGCCGTGCATGGCGCCCTGCATCTGCTCGGCCACGACCACGACGAGTCGGAGGACGAGATGGCCATGCGGGCCATCGAGCATCGCGTGCTGGGAGTCCTGCACCGACGCCACCCAGAGGTCGGCTGGCGGCCCGGCTCGCTCTTCGACCGCTCGATACCGGCGGTGCCGGCGGGGAGCTAGACCGCGCGATCCGCGGCGAGCTCCGCGGGAACCGGTGATCTGTCGAGGATGGCCGCCACCGCCAGCGCGGCTGAGCCGGGGCCGGTGGAGATGCCCCACGGGCCGTTGCCGGCGCAGACGTGCAGTCCGGCCACGCCCGCCACCGGCCCGATGAACGGGCGGCCATCGACCGACTGCGGTCGCGCGCACCTCCGCAGCTCGCCGAGGGGCGCCGTGGCGATGGCCGGCAGGTACGCGGCTCCGCGCTCGATCAGGAGGCGCGCGATCGGCGCGGGGTCAGGCTCGGCCGGCAGGAAGGTGGAGCCGAGCGTCGAGACGCCCGCGGAGCTGGCGATGCTGAAGAGCGACGGCGGATCCGCCTGCGGATCGCCGGCAGCCGCGCGCGCGGCCGCCACCACCGGGCGGTTGACGGCGTCGACCTCGTCCGCCTCGACCACGTGGCGAGGGGCGGCCGCCCCCAGGTCCAGCTGCACGGTGACGCCCCAGGTGCGATGGATCGGCGCCCAGGCACCGGTTGGATCGACGAGCTGCGGCGACCACGGGCCCGCGGCGACCAGCACTGCCCCGGCGGCGATGTGCGTGCCGTCGGCGAGCTGCACACCGGCCACGCCATCTCCTTCCAGCCACGGCTCGGCGGCCATGCCCACCCGCATCCGAACGCCGTGTCGCTCCGCCAGCCGCGCCCAGGCCGCGGTCGCCGAGGCGGGCGGGATCGGGTAGCCGGTCGCCAGGCGACAGGCCGCGAAGCCCGGGACCAGCGATGGCTCGGCGGCCGCCACCGCATCGGCGTCCAGGTACTCGGCCTCCAGCTCGGGAACGGCGGCGGTGAGCCGCGCGACCTGGGCGCGCGCCGCCGCAGGGTCGCGGTTGAGCATGAGCACCCCGGCCGGATGGTCCGGCACCGCGAAGCCACGGTCACCCGCGGCAAGCTCGCGGTATTCCTCCAGGCTGACGCGATAGAGGGTAGCCAGGATCGGGTCGAACGGGTGCTGGATCGCCCCGAGGTTGCGCCCCGACGCGCCCGCGCCGACGGCGGTGGCCTCGAACAGCGTGACGCTGGCACCGCGCTCGGCGAGCATCGCGGCAGCGGAGCAGCCGATGATCCCGCCGCCGATGACGGCGACATCCGGTGAGCGCGGCATTCCGGCGGATTGTGCCACCATCGGCTCGCATGAAGGTGATCTGCGGCCTGGGCAATCCGGGCGAGCGCTATCGGACCACCCGGCACAACGTGGGCTTCCGCGTGGTCGACCTCCTGGCCGACCGCTGGGGCCAGACCGGTGCCGGACGCGTCCGCGATGGAGCCGCGGTGCTCGAGGTGCCGCTGCGCGAGCCGATCGGGCGCGTCCTGCTGGTGAAGCCGATGCGCTTCATGAACCTTTCCGGCTCCGCGCTCAAGTCAGCCATGCGCCAGACCGATGCCGATCCCACGAGCGACCTGCTGGTGATCGCCGATGACGCCGACCTGCCGCTCGGCAAGGTCCGGCTGCGGCGATCCGGCTCGGCGGGCGGGCACAACGGGCTGCGCGACATCATCGCCGCGCTGGGGACCGACGAATTCAACCGGCTGCGGGTCGGGATCGGTCGCGGCGGGGAGATGGTCGACCACGTGCTGGCGACCTTCAAGCCGGGGGAGAAGGCGCTGGCCAGCGAGGCGATCGCGACCGCGGCGGACGCCGTCGAGCGCTGGCTGCGAGACGGGATCGAGGCGGCGATGAGCGAGTTCAACGGCCTCGACCTGGCCGAGGAGCCGGGTTGACGGTCACCTCCCCGCGGCGGTCTGCTGCGCCACGACCGAGCACCACGCACGGCGGACAGGATCGGCGCGTCGCGGCGGCCACCGCCGAGCTGGCCGCGTACCTGGCACCGCCGACCGCCGCCCCTGTTCGCGTTCCTGCGGCGGCACGGGCAGCGCACATCGCGGCGCGGAGGGTCCTGGTTGCTGAGTCGACGCCGCTGGTGGTGGTGGTGCGCACCGACGAGGAGGCCCATCGCCTGGCCGATGACCTGGCCGCCTGGCTGCCGGCCGGGCAGGTGCGAGTCCTCCCCGAGCGTGCCGCGTTGCCGCTCGAACGGGCGCTGCCCGAGCACGAGGAGTCCGCCGATCGGCTGGAGGTGCTCGACCTGCTGGCGGGACGCCACCACGGCCTGGTGGTCGTGGCGCCGCTGCTGGCGCTCGTGCAGCGAACCCTTTCGCCGGCGCAGCTCGCCACGGGACGCGTGGCGCTGCGGGTCGGCGAGCGGATCGAGCCGCGGGCCCTGCTGACGGCGCTGGTTGCCGGCGGCTACGAGGCCGCGGTCGAGGTCAGCGGCGTGGGGGAGTTCGCCAACCGGGGCGGGATCATCGATGTCTGGCCGCCGGGCGCGCACGACCCGCTGCGCCTGGAGCTGTTCGGCCACGAGATCGAGTCGATGCGCGCCTTCGACCCGATGACCCAGGGCAGCCGCCGGCGCGTCGAGCGGGCGGTCCTGCTCCCCGCCAGCGAGTTCCTGCCCGTCGACGGGTGGGACGCGCTCGCGGCGCGTGCACCGGCGCTGCCGTCCGAGGCGTTACAGGCCGACCTCGTCCGCCTCGAGCAGGGGGACGTCGCCGAGGCCGCCGAGACCTGGGCCTCCCTGCTCACCGCCGGCCCGACCACGGATCACGTGCCGGCCGCCGCGCACCTCGTCCTGACCGACCGGTCGGAGCTGGACGCGATCGCGGCGGACCTCGACGCCCAGGCGATCCAGCGGCGCGCCGGGCTGGTCGAGTCAGCCGAGCTGCCGCCGGACTGGCCGCTGCCGTACGGCGCTTCGGCCGCCCTCGAGGCGCTCGCCGAACGCGCCGTGGAGACGCTCGACGAGGGCGGGGAGGCGGCGGACGCCGGATACGGGACCGCGCCGCCACTCCCCGGAAGCGCGGAGCGGCTGGGATCCTGGCTGGTCGAGCTGGCGGCATCCGGGCGGGGCGTGATCGTGACTACAGACCAGGCGAGCCGCGTGGGCGAGCTGCTGGAGGAGGCGGGGCAGGCCATCGCGCCGGCGGCGGAGCTGGGCGAGGCGCCGCCGCGTGGCGCCATCGGGCTGGTCCATGGCTCGCTCTCGGCTGGCTTCAGCCACGCCCCGACCAATCTGCTGGTGCTGACCGACCGAGAGCTCTTCGGCGCCACCCGCGTGCGGCGGCTGACCCCGTCGAAGCGGGCCGTCACGAGGGACCTGATCGGGAAGCTGAGCGTTGGCGACGCGGTCGTGCACATCGACCACGGCATCGCCCGCTACGCCGGCATGACCCAGCGCGAATACGGCGGCGCCACCAAGGAGTACCTGCAGCTCGATTTCGTGGGCGACGACAAGATCTTCCTGCCGGCCGATCAGATCGGGCGTATCACGCGCTACAGCGGCGGCCCGACGCCGACCCTCTCGCGGCTGGGCGGCACCGACTGGGAGCGGACCAAGAGCCGGGTGCGCCGCGCGGTCGCCGAGCTGGCCGAGGACCTGCTCGAGATCTACGCCGCGCGCGAGACGGCATCGGGCTTCAGCTTCTCGCCGGACACGACCTGGCAGCGCGAGCTGGAAGAGGCATTTCCGTACACCGAGACCCCCGACCAGCAGCGCACGATCGTGGAGGTCAAGGCCGATATGCTCCGCCGTCGGCCGATGGATCGGCTGGTCTGTGGCGACGTCGGCTACGGCAAGACCGAGGTCGCACTTCGGGCGGCCTTCAAGGCCGTGCAGGACGGCAAGCAGGTGGCGGTGCTGGTGCCGACCACCG
>CAZDAV010000114.1:0-4135 GCA_964503725.1 uncultured Steroidobacteraceae bacterium | reverse complement strand
GCAGGCTGTTGGAGCCGATGAAGGCCAGCACGATGGCGATCGCCCCCAGCGAGCCACTGATCAGGTTCGGGTGGAAGAGCTCCGACAGGATCCCGTAGAAGCCGATGGTGAACAGGATGAAGGCGATGTTCGGGTCGGACAGCAGGTGCAGGAACTGCTGGCCCAGGTTCATGGTGGCGTCCCGGATCGGCAGACCGGCCAGACGCGGCAGCGGGGCGCCGTTGAATTGGTAGGCGCGACCGTCGGCGCGTGTGCCGGTGTCGATCGCGGCGAACAGCTCGGTCGTGTCGGCGGCTACCAGGTCGACCACGGGGGGCGTCATCGCAGCCGCCTCGCTGGCCGAGATGCTGGCCGCGTCGCGAACCGCGCTTTCGGCCCAGGTCTCATTGCGACCGTGCGCCTTGGCGAGGGCGGTGATCTGTGCCACCGCATGGTTCGTGATCTTGCGGCCGAGCGTCTCGGGCAGGTCCTCGCCGGACCCGCCGACCACGGAGGCGGCACCGATGTTGGTCAGCGGCGCCATGGCCGCCACATCGCCAGCCAGGGTCACGAAGGTGGCCGCGCTGGCAGCGCTCGCTCCCTCGGGCGTCACGTAGGTGATCACCGGCAGGCTGCTGGCCAGGATCGCCTTCAGGATGCGGTCCATGCTGGTCAGCTCGCCACCGGGTGAGTCGATCTCGAGCAGCACCGCCGCGGCGCCGCCCTCAGCCGCGGCCAGCAGCCCTTCCTCGATGTACGCTGCATTGACCTGGTCGATGACGCCGATCAGGCGCAGGCGCGCGACGTGATCCCCCGCTCCCGCGGCGGGAGCCGCCAGCGCGACGGTGCCGAGGAGCAGGGCGGCGAAGGCGAGGGCACGCCGCAGCGGCCGCATCATGCTTCCGAGTATACGCACCCTCGCCGGAGGGGCAGAAACGGGCCTCAGGCGGGTGGCGAGCCGACCGGTGTGGGGGCCAGGCCCAGGTGCTCGGCGACCAGCCGCGACCAGGTCTCGAGCCGGTCCCAGGCTTCGATGAGCGTTGCGCGATCTGCCCATCCGCCGCTCAGCTTGGCCCTCTCGCGAACGTCGACCGCTCGACCGCCGGCGTCGACCTCAAAGACGATCCCCAGGTGGACCGACCCCACCGGGTTCGAGTCGTCGTTGAGCATGCCCACCAGCCGGAACTCCGGCTCCCAGGCCGCCGCCAGCTCCTCGCTCCACTCGCGATGCAGGCCGCTGAGGAGCGGGTCGGCGCCGGCGTCGATCGGGTTCAGGTGCCCGCCCACGCCGATGCTCGCCTTGCGATGCAGCCGCGCGTCGGCGCCCGTATCGCTGCGCTGCATCAGGAAGACGCGCTCCGCGTCTCGCAGGACGACATACGGGATGATCTGCTTGAAGGCGGGATTTGCCTCGGCAATGGACCGATCCAGGAAGCTCCCGTGGACCGTCAGCGTGGCGCGCAGCTCGGCGACCGATCCCTCGTCGGGGGTGCGGATGCCGGTGAAGTCGCAGCCGCCCGGCACGTGCTCGCGCCGAAGGACCAGGACCCGCTCCTCCACGGCTAGCCCGGGGCGTCCGGGCCGGCGGCCGCCAGGCGCAGCGCCATCGCCGCCGCTTCCCGGGGATCGCGGGCACGGTGCACGCGCGGCCCGCCGATGCGGTGGTCGGACTCGACGCGCCACGAGCTGAGGGTCACGACCTGTCGACCCATGCGCAGTGCCATGCCGATCTCCGAGAGCGTCCCGTGCCGCCCGCCGACCGCCACCACCGCATCGGCGGCGGTGACCACCACCAGGTTGCGCACGACGCCCAGCCCGGTGGCGATCGGAATCGTGACGAATTCGTTGGCCTCTCCCGGATCGGCGCCCGGCAGGATCCCGATCGTCGCTCCACCGGCTCCCTGGGCGCCGCGCGAGGCGGCCCGCATGACGCCACCCAGGCCGCCGGTCACGACCACGGCGCCGCCGCGGGCCAGCAGCTGCCCCACCTCCTCGGCCCATTCCAGGATGCGATGCGCCTCCGGGCCTCGCGGGTCACCGTCGCCGATGACCGCCACGTGCGGCGGACGCGGGCGAGGGGTCGGATCGCTCATGGAGTCGCCCGCGTCCCGGCGAGGGTCAGGCCCAACGGCACCGCGGCCAGGATCTCGTAGTGCGCGGGGCCGCCTCCCAGGTGGCTGCGGTACAGGACCAGTTGCTCGACTGCGACCTGGCCTATGGGCATCACGGTCTTCCAGGTGCTGGCCGGGACGCTGACCCCGCGGTCGCCGCGGGCCCGCGCCAGGGTGAGATGGGCCCGGAACGGCGACGAAGTCTCGGTGCCGACGGCGAGCCGCACCGCCACCGCCAGCTCGGCGAGGCGGCGCGAGCGATCGGCCAGCCCGTACCACAGGATCCGCACGTCGCGGCGTGAGGGGAAGGCCCCCAACCCGCCGGTGGCGATGCTGAACGGCGCATGCTCGCCCGCCACCTGCACGATCGCTTCTGCCAGGCGCGGCACGTCGGAGGCGGGCGTGGGACCCAGGAATGCCAGCGTCAGGTGCCAGGCCTCCGGATCGGTCCAGCGCAGGTCGTCGGAGTCGACCGAGGTGCTCGTCCGCAGGCCGTCGACGAGCGACCGCAGCTCGTCCCGCAGCGGCTCGCCGATCGGGACGCCGACGAAGCAGCGCCACTCCTCGTCGATCATCGGCCCGATGCCCGTGCCGGGAGGCGCGCATCCACGATCGGGATCAGTTCGGCCAGGCTGCGGATGAGCGGCGTGCCGGCCGGCAGGTCGGCCGGCGTGAACCGCTCCCGACGGTCGATCAGGACCGGCGCGATTCCCACGCTCCGCGCTCCCTCGACATCGGCATCGAGGTGGTCGCCGACGTGGATCGCCTCGGATGGCTCGGCGTGTGCGCGGGACAGCGCCCAGCGGAAGATCTCGCGGTGTGGCTTCTCGAATCCGATCCGCGAGCTGGCGGCGATGAAATCGAAGTGGCTCACCAGGTCGAGCGAGTGCAACAGCTCCGGCAGCTGCCAGACCCAGTTGCTGACGGCGCCGATCACCAGCCCGCGATGACGCAGGGCGTTCAGCGCCGGCATCACATCGGGAAACACGTGCCAGTTGGAGGTGAGCATGAAGAGCTCGGAGAGGCGACGGAAGAAGGCCTCCGGCATCGGCTCGATGCCCAACTCCGCCAGCGCCGCTCGGTCGATCTCCACGCTCCGTGCAAACGAGGCCTCTTCACTCGGCTGGAAGCCGTCGTTGAATCCGAAACCCCCGTGGTGGTAGGCGCGCCGCAGTGCGGTGTACAACGCTTCGACCTCGACGTCCACGCCGTACTCACGGAATGCGATGGCATAGACGTGCTCCCACGACGGATTGGGCCGCATCACGGTGTCGCCGATGTCCAGGAAGACGGCACGCAACGGCGTGCCGGACTGTTCACCGATCATCAGGCAAAGCGTACCGCGTCGGGGGGACCCCCGGCGTCCACGCACATCCGCGCGGCAGGTCAGGCGGCAGAGACCCCCTTGGCACCCAGGATCCGGGCGATCTCGCTGCGATAGCGGAGCCCCGAGGAGTGGCGTGACAGCCAGCGCAGATAGTCGGGGTCGTGATCGCCCAGGTCCTTGAGGGTCCAGCCGGCGTAGCGGCCGGTCTCGAGCTGAGTGCCGGTCTTGTCGCCGCGACCAGGAGGGGCCGCCGACGCCCGACCCGCCGACCGGGTGCTGAAGTCGTACGCGGGTCCCCGCTGCCCACGCTCGAGCTGGGCTCGTGCCTCGGCGTCGCGCACCATGGCGTAGGCCTGGTTCAGCTCGATCATGCGGCGCGACGCCCGCGTCGACGGGTCGCGGTCGGGGTGGTACTTCAATGCCAGCGCGTGGAAGGCAGCCCGGATCACCTCCTGCTCGGCGTTGGGCAGGACCTGCAGGACCTTGTACGGGTCGATCACGCTCATTGCCCCTGTGGCCTCACTCGTTGTACAGCCGCTCCTCGATGAGCTTCTCCGCGGTGACGCGACCGGTCGGGTGGAAGCAGCTGAACTCGAAGAGCTTCTCGAACTCCAGGTCGACATTGTCCTGGCCGCCGCGGTTCTTCTCGACCGTGGCGATCACCCAGTCGCGATAGCGCTGCGCCTGGTACGGGTTGAACTCGATGTTGACCTTGGCG
>CAZDAV010000113.1:0-4166 GCA_964503725.1 uncultured Steroidobacteraceae bacterium | reverse complement strand
GTACGCCATCCTGCGCATCTGCGATCGGTTCATGGACAAGCAGGCCGAGCACATCGTGGTTCGCCCCGAGATGCGCACCGTCGAGACGGTCCGCCAGCTGGTCTACTTCGTGGCCGAGCAGGACAAGGTCCCCGCACTCACCGAGCTGACCGACCAGTTCGGCTTCGATCGGCTGCTCGTCTTCCGCCACACCCAGATCGGCGTCGATCGGCTGACCGCCATCCTGTCGCGCCGTGGACGGAACGTCGCGGCCCTGCACGGCGGCCTGTCGCAGCGTGAGCGGGACCGCACGCTGGCCGACTTCCGCTCCGGCAAGATCCAGTTCCTGATCGCCACCAACGTCGCCAGCCGCGGCCTGGACATCACCGATCTGCCGTTCGTGCTGAACTACGACATCCCCGAGGATGCCGACACGTACGTGCATCGCGTGGGGCGGACGGCGCGTGCCGGCCGCGAGGGGACCGCCATCACGCTCGTCGGCGAATGGGACCTCGATGCCTGGGACCAGATCCGCAAGGAGGTCGGCGTCGAGGTCGAAGAGGGCCAGCTGAAACTCTACAACCGTTCGTAGCTGAACCGCTGGTCGAGCGGCGCGGTACCCTTGGCGCCATGTCAGAGCCCGATGCCCTCCTCCCCCAGTACGCGACCCTCGCCGAGGTGATCGTCAACAGTGTTGACTGGCTGTTCGAGCCGTACTGGACTGGCGACCGCCTGATCGCCCGGCTCGACGACGGATCGGTGACCCTGACCGACGAGGATGGCAAGCCGGCCGGGCCGGAGTTCGCGGAGGCGGCCGTCGAGCTTGCCGCCGCCATCGATGCCGATTCTGCCATCATCGACGGGATCTGGTCCGCGCAGCCGTTCATGGGGGTCGGCGGAGCGCGACAGTGGGCCGAGACGCTGGCCGAGGAGGGGCTCGTCGACGAGCCTCCCGACCCGATGTCGATGGAGACCCGGCGGGCCTTCGTGGCGATCGACCTGCTGGAGCTCGACGGGGAGTCCCTGGCAGATGTCCCCTTCCAGGAGCGACGCCGCCTGCTCGTCTCGGTCATCGGGGAGAACGTCCGGGTCCGCATCTCACCGTCCGTCAAGCAGCCGATCCGGGCCTGGCTGCACGCCTGGCGCGGCAACGGCTTCACCTTCTACGTGGCCAAGCACGTGAACTCCCGATATCGGGCCGGGACGCAGGCGGACGACTGGCTGATCATCTCAGCGGCGCCGGAGAAGGGCCCCACCATCGTGGGGCGCATGTTCGGTCAGCGCCCCAAGCGGCTGCGCCGCATCGAGGACTGAGGCGCTGACATCAGCGCTCGACGCCAAGGCGCTCGCCGAGGTCCGCCGCGTCGGGCAGGCGGACCTGATGGTCGGCATCCCGAGCTTCGGCAACGCGGAGACCATCGGCTTCGTGGTCCGCGCAGCCACGGCCGGCATGGTCCAGTACTTCCCGGACCTCAAGCCGATCCTCGTCAACTCCGACGGCGGCTCACCCGACAACACGCCGCGCGTCGCGGTGAGCACCGAGAGCCCCGAGTACATCGAGAAGATCATCCTGGTCAGCCCGCGCCACAAGCTGCAGCGGATGAGCTTCACGTACCACGGCCTGAGCGGCAAGGGGACCGCGGTGCGTGCCCTGTTCGAGGTCGCCCGTGAACTGCAGGTGAAGGCCTTCGTGATGGTCGACTCGGACCTGCGCAGCATTGCGCCGGAATGGATCGAGCTGCTCGCCGGACCGATCCTGAAGGGCGGCTACGATTTCGTGGCGCCGCTTTACGCCCGCTACAAGTACGACGGCACCATCACCAACGCGATCGCCTACCCGTTGACGCGGGCCCTCTACGGCGCTCGCATCAGGCAGCCGATCGGCGGCGAGTTCGGGGTGAGCGGCGATCTCGTGCAGCGCTACCTGGAGCTCGACACCTTCGACGAGCTCACCGCCCGCTTCGGGATCGACGTGTGGATGACGCACTCGGCCATCAACGAGGGATTCGCCGTCTGCCAGACGCGGCTGGGCGCCAAGATCCACGATGCCAAGGATCCCGCTTCCGACCTGGGGCCGATGTTCCGGCAGGTGGTGGGCACCGTGTTCCGAATGGCCGGCCTCTACGACGACCGATGGCTCCGGGTGCGGGGCTCGCACGCCATCCCGGAGTATGGATTCGAGCGGATCATCGCCCCCGAGCTGGTCGTGGTGGACCATGCGAAGCTGATCGATGGGTTCGAGACGGCTCGCCTCTCGCAGGGGGACGGCTGGGGGCAGATGCTCGCCGATGAGCAGCTCGAGCGGGTGCTCGCCCTCGAGATTCCCGAGGAGCCGGGCGACTTCCACTTTCCCGCCGAGCTGTGGATCCGCTGCCTGTATGACGCGCTGGTTGCCTACAACCGGCCCGGGACCGATCGCGAGGCATTGCTCGCCGCCCTGACCCCCCTCTACTTCGCCCGCACCGCGGGCTTCATCGCCGAGACGACCGAGATGACGACCGAGCAGGCGGAGCGGGTGATCGAGGCACAGGCGCGCCAGTTCGAGGAGCTGAAGCCGTACCTGGTCGGGCGCTGGCGCGCGATGCGCGCCGGCGCCGTGGTCGGCTGATGGCGCCCCGCCGCCGCGCGCCATACCGGATCCTGCTCCCGCTCGCCAACCCGCGGACTGCGCGAGACCTGGTGCGCATCGGCTCGGGCCTGAGTGGCGGCCGAGCGACCGAGATCACGGCGCTCGGGATCGTCGAGGTGCCCGAGGGCGTATCGCTGGCCGAGGGCGCGACGCAGGCGCGCACCGCTCGCCGCCTGCTCCAGCGGGTCCTGGACGTGGGGGACGAGGAGGGGGTCGAGATCCGAACCATGGTCCGCATCGGGCGCCATGCCGCCGACGGCGTGATCGAGGCGGTCGGGGAGGAGGGGTCGGACCTCGTGATCTTCGGCTGGGGCGGACCGGTCACACCGGCGGCCGAGGCCCGGGCCACGGCAGCCCGAGGGGCGCCACGCGCGCCGGCCGTCTTCTCTCCGACGATCGACGCCGTGGTGCGCGAGTCTCCGGCCGATATCGCGGTCGTCAAGCAGCGCGGGCTCGATGCGGTGCGCTCGATCCTCGTTCCGGTCCGCGGCGGCCCGCATGCCGTGCTGGCCATGCGCCTGGCACGCGACCTTGGCAAGCGTTTCGGGGCGCAGGTCGTGGTGCTGCACGTGGTGCCGACGGGGATCGGCGAGCGCGCCGCCCAGCGCGAGCAAGAGGCCCTCGACGCGTTCGTGCGGGAGCACGGTGGCGGGCGAAGGGTGAAGGGCCTGCTGCGCGAGGCGCCGTCGGTCCGCGCCGCAATCCTGCGCGAGGCGAAGAACCACCAGCTGGTGGTGATGGGCGCGTCGGCCCAGCCCGCGAACGCAGCGCCGGACGGGCGGTTCCTGTTCGGGATGGTGGCGGACGCGGTCGCTTCGCGCGCAAAGCCGACGGTCATCGTGGTCAAGACCAAGCAGCGACTCGGCGTTGCAACCTTCGATCAGCTGCGCACCGCGGAGGGGACCCTGGCCGCCGCCGACGCCTATGTCGAGCGCAGCCGCTCGCTGCCGACCATCGTCGACCGCTGGTTCGCCGAGAACACCTTCCACGCACGGGAGTTCCGCGATGTCGCGAAGCTGGTGGAGCTCAAGGAGAAGCAGGGGCTGACGATCAGCCTGGGGCTGCCGGCGCTGAACGAGGAGGCCACCATCGGCCTCGTCATCCGGCGCATCAAATCTGCGCTGATGGACCGGGTGCCGCTGCTCGACCAGCTGGTCGTGATCGACAGCGACAGCACCGACCGGACGCGGGCGATCGCTGCCGAGTTGGGCGTGCCGGTGGTGCGCCACTCCCAGATCCTGAAGGAGGTCGGGTCGAACCAGGGCAAGGGCGAGGCCCTGTGGAAGAGCTTGCATGTGCTCGACGGCGACATCGTGGCCTGGGTCGATACGGATATCCGCAACATCCAGCCGCGCTTCGTGCACGGGCTGATCGGGCCGCTGCTGCGCGAGACACGGATCCAGTACGTCAAGGGCTTCTACCGGCGACCCCTCAGAGCGGGCGGCACGCTCCTGGCTGAGGGTGGCGGGCGCGTCACCGAGCTGATGGCGCGCCCGTTGATCAACCTCTTCTTCCCGGAGCTGTCGGGCATGATCCAGCCACTCTCCGGCGAGTACGC
>CAZDAV010000112.1:0-4170 GCA_964503725.1 uncultured Steroidobacteraceae bacterium | reverse complement strand
TCGATCGCCCAGAGCAGGTGGATGCCGGCCAGTCCGACATCGATACAGCGTGCCTCGGCGGCCTCCTTCGCCGCACCTTCCAGAAACGTCCCATCGACGCGCTGTGCGTAGGCCGCGCACACCGTCCCTGACCGCAACCCCGCGAGACCCGCCAGCACGAAGAGTGCCGAAGACTCCATCTCGAGGTTGGCGACGCGTTGACGGCGGAGCTCCTCCGCGAGATCAGGATAGCGAACCGGGAGCGTGCGCATCGCCCTTCCCTGCGGAGCGTAGAAGCCACTGGCGGTGGCGGTCATCCCAAGGTGGTAGGGAGCACCGGTCTCGCGGCACGCCGATTCGAGGGCCCAGACCACGTCCCGATGGGCGATGGCGGGGTATCCGGGGTGCACGTAGAAGTCGGTCGTGTTCTCCAGCCGGACTGCCCCGATCGAGATGATCAGGTCCCCCAGCGCGATCTCGGGCTGGAGCGCGCCGCTCGAGCCGATGCGGATCAGGGTCGCCCGGTCGGTGATCTCCATGAGCTCCGCGAGCACGATCTCGACGTTATCGGTGCCCATCCCGGTCGACATGACCGTGACCCGCATGTCGCGGTACGTGCCCGTGACGGTGGTGATCTCGCGATTGGTGCGCTCGAGCTCGATCGAGTCGAAGTGCTTGGCCACCTTCGCGACGCGTCCGGGATCCCCCACCAGCAGGATGTACTCGGCCACCTCGCCGCGCTCGAGCGCGATGTGGTACTGACGCTCGCCGGAGCGTGGCGCATCGGCTCGGGACAGATCGGTCAAGGCGTCGGCAGCTCCTCGGTGCGAGCGTGGACCGCTCAGATCGGCGGGAGTATACGCCGCTCCTCCGGCGAGTCTGCCACGTCAGTGCGCACCAGGGCCGGGTCCGGATCTCCATCTGCCACGCCGATGCCCCAGCGTCCTCGGCGACCGGACCAGGCCAGCAGCGCAGCCAGGGCCGCGAGGCCCATCCCCGAGACGACCAGCCCGGCACCGCGGTCCGACTCCTCGGACGAGACGTCGGATTGGGCGGCACTCGTGGGAGTGATGGCCGCCGAAGGGTCTGTGGGGTGGGGACGCACGAGCACAGGAACGGCCTGCGGACCGGCGGACGTCGGGACGCCGTTGCCGACCGGTTCCCCGTCCGGGGCGCCGGCATCGGGCGCCTGCTCGACCGCCGTGCAGCATGGGACCCCCGCGGATCCGGCGACCGGAGCTGCGATCACGCGCAGGTCGGCCGCTGTCCGTGGCCAAAGCCGGTAGTTGCGCAGCGGCTCGCGGCCGGTCGTGTGCTGTCCCAGCACGCCGCGAATCTCGAGCCAGGCACCGCCCACAACTGCTCCGCTGGCGATGCGGGCGAGCGGCGAGATCGAGACGCGGATCGGGCCGCTGCCGTCGTCGAGGGAGAACGAGACGGCTCCACCTCGCGGCCGGCTCACCGCACCGGAGACCGCCCCACGAATGATCACCAGGCGAGCCTCCTGGGCTTCGCCCAGGGCGCCCGTGCCGCGACGCAGCGGCTCGGGGTCCGCCTGCGTGCCGAGCCGAACGGCGGGTGTGGTGATCCGCAGGCTGAGCATGCCCGCCTTGGTGGACCGCGTGCCGTCCAGCTCCACCATCTGCCCGAGAGCCAGGCTGCCGGCTCGCGAGCCAAGCCGGACGAGGACGGCGCCGGTCGAATCCTGGGCCACCGCGCTGCCTGCCTCCAGCAAGCCGGACGGGGCGGTCACAACGCCGCGAATCCGAACCCGCGAGCCGACCTTCGCGGCCCGAGCCTCGGAGATCGTCACGAGGCCGGTTCCCGCTGGCGTGGCAGACGGGATCGGCGAGGCCGACGCCCCAGGCGTCGCGGTCGGCGCTGCTGTCGGTCCCGGCGTCGCAGTCGGGGCGGGCGTTGGAGTGGGGGTGGGGGTCGGCGGCGGTTCGAGCGCCAGGATGTCGTTCGGGTCGCGTGGTTGCACCCTGTATCCTGCCGTCCCGGTTCCGCTCGAGTCGCGCTGCCCGACGACGCCGATCAGCGAGATCTCGGCGCCCCTGGCCCACGCGGACGTGTCAATGCCGGTTGAGCTGCCGACCAGGATGCGGGTCGCCCCGCTGCCGTCGTCGAGGTCGAAGGCGATCCCGCCACTCAGCGCGCTCGGCGCGCTGTCGATCGTTCCGGACAGCTGCACGAGCCCGCCCTCGAACGATTCGCCAACCTCTCCGCTCGCGATCTCGGTCGGCAGCGGCTCGGCCGCGGGGCTGCCCACGAGGATCGCGGTCGCATCGCTGCGAATCGTTCGCTGCGCGAAGCGGTCATCCACGGTTCCGGTGACGCGGAGGAGCACCCCGCGCGGGAAGGTGCCGTCGCTCAGCAGCACCGCGATGGCCCCGCCGGCATCGACCAGGTAGCCGCCTCCTTCGGCGAAGTCGCTGGCGCTGAGGGTGACGCCCTCAACCGTGACGGAAGTCCCGTCAGCCATGGAGCGGGCCGTTGCGATCGAGATCGGCGTGGGTGCCGGTGTCGCGGTCGGTTCTGGCGTCACCGTGGGCGCAAGCGTTGAAGTGGCAGCGGGGCTGGCCGTCGGGACGGCCGTCGGGACGAGCGTCTCGATCGGTGTCGGGTCCGGCGACTCGCTTGGCACTGGGCTCGCCGAGTCGCTCGGGGTCGCGCTCGGATCCGCGCTCGTCGATTCGCTCGCGTTGGCCGTCGGGCTCGGGGTCGTGCTCGCGCCGGGCGGCAGCACCGGCGGGGAGCTGCTGTTCTGTGGATCAGGCAGCGGCTGGACCACGAAGTCCACGAGGTTGGCATCCGTATCCTGCGTCGAGCCCGATGAGCCACCGGGGAGGCGCTCGAGGCTGCTGCCCGCTGGCGGCGCGGGGGCTGCACGGGGCTCCAGCCACGTGCTTGCCGTAGTTCCCCAGCCGACCGCGTCGATCGCGGTTGCGGCGCCCTGGACGCGCAGCGCCACGCTGCCACCTCCGGCAGCCAGCCCGTTGGCGTACTGCACATCGGCGAGCGGCGCGAAGATGCCGGCCTCGTTGGCAATGAGCAGATGCCCGCCAGGCGCCACGCTCGGTGCGCCGGGGGACCACGCCGCCTTGCGGGTGACCGTCGCACCGCTGGCGGTGACGTACACGACCTCCAGGCCCTCGAGCGGCAGGGCCGCGTCGCTTGGGTTGTAGAGCTCGATGAACTCGTCCGAGGCGCTCGCGCCACCGGTCATGACCTCGCTCACCACCAGGTGCGTGGGCGCCAACGCGGCCAGCTGGCCAGGCGACCCCGCCTCGCCAGGGAGCGGGATCGCAAGCGCGCGGTCGATCGCCAGCACCAGCACGACCAGCGATGCCAGGGCGGTCGCCACGCGACGGGAGAATGGGCCCAGGGAAGGAAAGACCGTCACAGCACACCTCAGCGACGGGAGGCGCGCAGGTCGGGGCAGGATGCGAGGCGGTCGCTTATCGGCGCATTAGCCGCCACTTACCGGACGGCGGCTCAGGGCCCTCGACGGGGTCGCGTACAATCGCCGCCCCATGTCAAAGAAGAGCTCCGACCAGCGGGATGCCATATCCCGCGCCGAGGCCCGCCGGCGCTCGCGGATGATGGCCCAGGGTCGCCCCGTCAACGACTACGACGAGGAGGTCGCCGACTCACCATCGCGTGAGCCGTCGCCCTCCCTGTTCGGTCGCCTCTTCCCGCCGGCGGCGCCGCTGGCCGGCAAGCCCGATCCGATGAACGGATTCACGTACACCGGCCGCCTGCGCCCGCTCGTCGCGAGCCTGTGGCTGATCGGTCGCAATCCAATCGCCGGGATCGCGATGGGGGCGCTGTGGGCGCTCTCCTACGTCCTCACCGTGCAATACGGCCGCGAATTGATCGGCACCATCTCGTCGTTCGTGTCGTTCGGCTCGCTGGTGGCGGCCGGCTGGATCGGCTGGCAGCGCCCGTGGCTGTACGGGCTGGTGGCTGCCGTGATCGGCTATCTGATGTACTCGGGCTGGGTGGTCTACGTCCTGCTGACCACACCCCTTCCGCCCACGAGCCAGGCCACGTCGCAGATCGCGCTCGGCCTGCTCTTCAACGGCCTGTTGCAGGCTGGCATCGGCGCGCTGGCCGGCTTCTACGGAGGCTACCTGCGCCGCCGCCTGGCCGATCCATCCACGCGCCGGGCCGCCGCGGCGCGCCGCC
>CAZDAV010000111.1:0-4202 GCA_964503725.1 uncultured Steroidobacteraceae bacterium | reverse complement strand
GCGAGCTTGTCGGCCGTCGCCACGGGCGTCCTCCGCGCTGGTGGTGGGCCCAGCAGGGATCGAACCTGCGACCCGCCGGTTATGAGCCGGATGCTCTGACCACTGAGCTATGGGCCCGATGAATGGTGGACAACTCGGAGTATAGAGGCTCGTCTTTGCACAAAGACATCGACATCTGGCCAGCTTGTGGATAACTCCGGTGGTCGGATCCGGGTGGCGGCGGGTATCATCGGGGCAGTCGCGGTCGCGACCATTGACCATCCCTGAACCCGTTGCAAGGTGACATCGTGACCAAGGTAATCTCGATTGCGAACCAGAAGGGTGGCGTGGGAAAGACGACCGCCTCGATCAACCTCGGCGGCGCGTTGGCGGAGCTTGGCTATCGGGTCCTGTGTGTCGATATGGACCCTCAGGCGAATCTGACGGTCGGCCTGGGGATAAGCCTGTCGGACGTTCGCTACTCGATGGCCAACGTCCTTTCCGAGGACCGCGTGCCGCTCGACGAGATCGTCCGGCAGACGGAGATGCCGGGCCTCTCGGTCGCCCCGTCGACGCTGGAGCTGGCGTCCACCGAGGTCGAGCTGTTCACCGCCATCGGACGCGAGATGGTGCTGCGCGACGCGCTCACCGGCTGGGCCGATCGCCAGTACGACGTCGTGATCATCGACTCGCCGCCGACCCTCGGCCTCCTGACGATCAATGCCCTGGTCGCCAGCTCGCGGGTCATCATCCCGGTGCAGACCCAGTACTACGCAATCAAGGGCCTCACCGCCCTGATCAAGGTGATCAACACCATCAAGATCAAGCTGAACCACGACCTCGAGATCCTGGGGCTGCTCGCCACCTTCTTCGATGGGCGGACGGTCCTCGCCCGCGAGATGCTGCAGAACCTGCGGGAGCTGGGCGACCACCGCGTCTTCAACACCATGATCAAGCAGACCGTGAAGCTCGGCGAGGCGCCGCTCACCGGCAAGCCGATCACGGAGTACGCAACCCACTCCGCAGCCGCTCGCGCCTTCCGCGAGCTGGCCCGGGAGGTGATCGAACTTGGCTAGCAAGCGCCCCGCCTTCAGCCAGAACATCCACCGCCTGTTCGACGAGGCGCAGGCCACCGACCTCGCGCCGGGCCTCGTGTCGCTCATCGAATCGCGGGCCACGCGGGCGCAGATGCGCGAAGTGCCGACCTCGCGCATCCTGCCGAACCCTGCCCAGCCGCGCCTCTCGTACGAGGAGGACTCGCTCATCGAATTGGCCGACTCAATCCGCGAGCACGGCGTTCTGCAGCCGATCCTGGTGCGCCCCGTCGGCAACCAGTTCGAGCTGATCGCCGGCGAGCGCCGATGGCGTGCCTCGCGCATGGCACAGCGCGATTCGATCCCCGCCATCGTGGTCGAGTTCGACGACGAGACCGCACTGGAGGCCTCGATCATCGAGAACCTGCAGCGCGAGGACGTCTCGCCGCTGGAGGAGGCCTCGATGTTTCGCAAGATGACGGGGCTCGGCTATTCGGTCCGTCAGCTTGCGCAAAAGATCGGCAAGGACAAGGGCTACGTCGAAAACCGCATGCGACTGGCCGATGCCCCGCAGGAGATCCGTGACCTTGTGTCCGTGCGCAAAGACACCCTCAGCCACGCATACGAGTTGATGAAGATCCGTGACGAGCGAACGCGGAAGCGCCTTGCCAAGAAGGTCGCCGCCGGAGAGCTGACGCTTGCCAAGCTCCGCGCCATCACCGGGGGCGACCCAACCAAGCCGGAGGACGGCACCAAGCCGACCCGCCGGGCCCGTACCGTGGCGGGCAGGGTGGTCGCGGCTCTGGACGCGGACGACGCGCTGGTCAACAACCGGGTGCGGCTGGCCGGCGCCGTGGATGAGCTGGTCGACATCATCAGCCAACGCGAGCTGATCGACGAGATCCCGGACACCAACCGGGACAACCTGGCCCGCTACCTGACGGTCACCAAGCTCAAGCTCGAGAACGCGATCGCGATCATCCGGGCAACTCGCGAGGGGTAGCCCTCAGGGGGTGTAGCTCATGACCTCGCGCTGGTCGACGAGGAAGTCGACCAGCTTGCGCCGAGCGTCGGGGTCGATGCGTCGCAGTCCGGCGACCGCCCGAGGCAGCTCGAAGATCGGCGCTGCGAGCGCCCCAGCGGTGTCGATACCGACGACATGGTCCGGTCCCCCACCCACGAGGAAGGCGCGCTGGAAGCCGCGGGCATCCATGCCGGCGACCGCGCAGAAGGCGGCGACCGCGGTGCCGACGCCCTTGCGCTTGGCGAAGTCCATGAACAGGTCGGCCGCCCAGGTGTCGATCTGCTGGTCGACCTGGGCCTCCACCATGGACCGATAGTCGACCTCGTCCGTCGCGCTCACCCGGTTCCTCCGTACGTCGTTGCTCGCCGATTCTACCCAAGCCCATCGTTGCGGCGCCATGCGTCGATGCGCCGTCGATGGGCCGCGGGCATCGGCTATCCTGCGGCCGTGATCGACCCTGTCCGCCTGCGCACCGAGGACACGATCGTCTACGAGCTGCTTCGCGGACAGCAGGGCAGCGCCGACAGCTCGGTCATCGGCACCGCCACGTTCCGCGACGGACACTGGTCCGTCGATGCGCCCGACGGCATCGCGATTGCCGTCAACGAGCTGCTCGCACAACCGTTCGTCGACCGGGTGCGCGCCGACGAGCGGCCGCGCGGGTATCGGCGCAGCGGGAGCGGCCAGGTCGACCTGCTGGTGCCGGGGATGCCCGAGCACTTCGTGGCGCGACTGCGCGGTCTCTGGCTCGCCTATCCGGACGGCACCCTGGTGACCGCGCGCCCCGCGACGGCGCCGTCGATCGCCGGCCCACGGGCCGCCGTGCCGGACCTCACCGAGAGCGAGGCGCCGGTGACCAACCCGGCAGTGCGACGGGCAACGCTGGCGAACAGTGACGAGCTGTTGGGCGAGCGGCCGCTGGTGCGCGCCAACGACCCCGCCACGGGAGTGCGCCCGAGCGATCAGCGTACGATCTCCCGCACGGACTGTGGCTGGATCACGTAATGCATAGTATTGAGTAGATTCATGACCATCGCAGCGACCCCCCGCACGGCGCTCGGTCGGCTACCATCGGACGCATCGTGATGCGCTACCTCGCCTTCCCCGGCGTGATCGCCGTGGTTGGGGTCGCCTATTGGCTGCTCACCTATGAGCCTGCCGGATCGGTGCTGCTGCTGATCTTCGCTGCGGCCATGGGGGTGATGAGCTGGATCCTGCTCCCCACTCTCGACAACGTGGGGCCGACCGCTCCGGTGGATCCCGACTTCGAGCAGACGCCCCGCTAGGCGAGGCACGTCCGTCAGAACGTCAGCGGATGCCGGTGTCGTACGAGACGGCGACCTCGGCCATCGGCTGACCTGCCTCGACCTCGACGTCGATCGGACCCGCGGTTCCCATCAGTCCATCGACCTCCTGGGGCACCAGCCGATACGAGCCGGGCGCCAGCTCGATCGAGAAGCTGCCATCGGCCAGCGACGTGGTGCGATCAACCTCGGCGCCCGCGGCATCGGTGAAGACCAGCACCGCCCCGGCCACCGGCCGATCCGCGCAGTCCGGGTCGGGCCGGTCGGTCACCACCGGGCAGGTTGGTCCCGCGCTCACGGCGCCCCGGACGCCGGTGGCATCGGGCAGGGTGTCCCCCTCTTCGCCCGCCAGCTCGACGCTGCCGTCGCGTCCGATCGCGTACGTCCAGCGATGCTGGTTGATGCAGCCGGCGGGGCAGTCGCCCCAGCCGATCCGGATCAGGACCTCCCATCCGTCGCCCGACTCGGCAACCTCGTACCAGGCAGCCTGGCCGATCAGGCCCTCATCGAGCGGACCGATGCCCGCGAAGCGCGGCTGCTGGGCGAGCGCACGGCGAGCCGCCTCGGCGGCGGTGGCCGGAGCGCCGGAGCCGCTGGCTGCTGGCGAGCAGGCGGCGATCACAAGGACGAGGATGGCCGCGGCGAGCAAGATCGCGCGACGAATGGACGTTGTCATGCCGACCGGACGCAGGCAGATGGCGCTCAGTTCCATGGGGTGGGCCTGCGAGATTGGGCTTGACTGCGACCTGCTGGCGGTGGATCCGAGGTTGGACGTCCGCGGCTAGCTGCGGCGCAGGCCGCGCATGCCACCCGCCTTGTTCATGACCAGCAGGAGGACGGCGGCCCCGGCGGTGGCGATCA
>CAZDAV010000110.1:0-4205 GCA_964503725.1 uncultured Steroidobacteraceae bacterium | reverse complement strand
CACGCGGCGCATCGGGCCATGAAGGAAGTGAGCGAGGACTACGCCGCCTTCCACTTCAACACCGCCATCTCGACGCTGATGGAGCTGACCAACGCCCTGGGCAAGGCGCGCGACGACGGCCTGGCCGGGACCGATGCCTACGCCGAGGCGGTCGACACGCTGCTGCTGCTGCTGGCACCGGCCGCGCCGCACATCAGCGAGGAGCTGTGGTCGCGACGCGGCAGGCCGTACTCGATCCACCAGCAGGCGTGGCCGGTCTTCGACCCGGCGCTGGCCGCCGCCGACATGATCGAGCTGCCGGTGCAGGTCAACGGCAAGCTGCGGGATCGGCTGGTGGTGGCGCCGGGGACCTCCGGGGCGGAGGTCGAGCGGCTGGCCCTCGCCAGCGAACGGGTGCACGCCTATCTGAAGGGCCAGGCGCCGCGACGCGTGATCCACATCCCCGGGCGGTTGGTGAACATCGTCACCTGAGCGGCACGGACGCTGGAGTAGGCTCTTCGGGAGCCGTCGACGACGACCGCGGTGAGCCACCGGTAAGCGCCGGGTAAGGCCTCCCGCGCTAGTCTGCGCGTCCTGCTTCCGAAGTCCGGCGTCGAGTGCCCGGACGCCGGGCTTCGGACAGGGCATTCCCCGCTCGCCTCCCGCGAGGGGAGGAGAGCCCGATGACGATCGGAGACCGAATCGCCGTTGCCGCGCTCGCCACCGCGCTGGCTGCGGTCGGGATCGGGGCATGGCTTCTGTTCGGCAGTGTCGGATCGGTTGAGCCGACGGGCGACCAGCTGCTGGACCCGTTCGCCGAGGCGTCGACCTCCTTCGACCCGATCGAGCCCGAGACCGTGGTCGTCGATGTCGAGGGGGCCGTCATGCAGCCGGGCATCATCGAGCTGCCGGCCGGGTCTCGGGTGGCGGATGCGATTCAGGCCGCCGGCGGCTACGCGCCGGATGCCGATCTGGCTGCGGCCGCCGCCGGAGTCAACCTGGCCGAGGTGGTGCGCGATGGCCAGCAGATCCTCGTGCCGGTCGTCGGCGCCGCCCCGGGCGGTGGGGGTGGCGGGGGCACCGACAACGGCCTGGTGGACCTCAACTCCGCCAGCCCAGAAGCATTGGACGCGCTGCCCGGGATCGGTCCGGTCACCGTGCAGAAGATCGTCGCCGCACGTGCCGAGCAGCCATTCGCGACGCTCGAGGAGCTGGTGACGCGACAGGTGCTGACGAACTCCCAGCTGACCAAGATCCGCGACCTCGTCAGCCTCGGCTGATCGGCAGCGGCACCCGGCGTGGCGACCCGACTGGCGCTCCCCGCCACCCTCGTTGGCGCCTGCCTTGGCCTCCTTGCGACCGATGCCGGCGTCACAGCGATTGTGCTTCTCGCCGCGGTCGCGGCAGCCATCGTGGCCACATCGCTTGCCCAGCTGCGCCGCCCGGCAGCCGCGATTGCGTGCCTGGGACTCGCGCTTGGGCTGGGGCTCGGCATGTGGCGGGGTGCCGCCCTGCCGCTGCCCGCGGGGCCGGGCAGCGTTTCGGCGTTGGTCGGACGAGGCGAGGTGCGCATGGTCGGCACCGTGGTCGACGACCCGCGGCCGCGGGGGCGGTCGCAGCAGGTCGTGCTGGAGGACCTCGCGGCCGGGCCGCCCGATCGCGCAGTGGCGCCGGTGCGGGGCCGCCTGCTTGTGTCGCTCCCCCGCGGGATCTCCGTGGCGGTCGGCTCGCGGGTCGCCGTGGTGGCCGAGGTGGAACAGCCCGAGGCGTTCGACGGCTTCGACTACCCCGCCTTCCTGGCGCGGCAGGGGATCGGTGGCGTGGTTCGCGCGCGCGCCGCCGAGTCGATGCCGAGCCAAGGGTCGCTGGGTCCGGCGCAGATCGCGGCGACTGCTCGACGATGGCTGCTCGGCGGGCTGAACGGGATGATTCCCGAGCCGGAGGCGGCCCTCGGCGCCGGGATCCTGCTCGGTGTGCGAAGCGGCATCGCGCCCGAGATCGCCGATGCGTTCGCCACGGCCGGCCTCACCCACGTCGTCGCCATCTCGGGCTGGAACATCGCCATCGTGGCGGCCATCGTGGCGTCGCTTGCCCGGCCACTCGAGCAACGGCGGGGCGGCCGGTGGATGGCGCCGGCCGCGGCCGGCCTGACGATCGCCGCCTACGTCGTGCTGACCGGCGCCTCCCCATCGGTGGTGCGGGCCGCGCTGATGGCGGGTGCCATGCTGGTGGCGCGCCTGGGTGGCTCTCGCGCCCACGCCGCCTCGGCGCTCGCGCTGGCCGCGCTCGTCATGCTGCTGGCGGCGCCATCGGTGCTGTGGGATGTCGGCTTCCAGCTGTCGGCGTTGGCCACCGGCGGCCTGATCCTGTTCGCCGCGCCGATCGAGTCGCGACTGGCGAGCTGGCCGGCCTGGGTCCGAGAACCTGTGGCGCTGACGCTCGCTGCGCAGCTGACCACGCTGCCGGTCGTCGTCGGCAGCTTCGAGCGGATCTCGCTCATTGCCCCGGCCGCGAACGTGCTGGTCGTTCCGCTGGTGCCATTGGTGATGCTGCTGTGCGCAATCGCTGCGCCGCTCGGCGCGCTCGACGCGACATTCCATCCGCCGATCCTCGGCGACGTGGCCCGATGGGCATTCGGCGGCGTGGCGTGGCTGACGCTTCGCGCCATGATCGTGGCCGGCCAGGCGGCTGCTGCGATTCCGCTCGCGTCGCTCCCCTTCACTGCGCCGGCGTGGCTGGCACTGGCCTGGTACCCGGCGCTCGGCCTCGCCTGGCGGCGCGTGGCCCGATCCAGCGATCTGCCGGAAACGCCCCGGGCTCCTGAGGTGGCGGTCACCGAGCTGCGGCCTGGACGGCGGCCATGGCGACGCCTTGCGATGCTTCGGTCGGTTGCCGGGGCAATCGCCCAGCCGATGGGACTGCTGGCCGCCGCATGCCTGCTGCTCGGGGTCATCACCTTCGTCACGCTCCCGGACGGACGGACCCACCTCGTGGTCCTGGATATTGGGCAGGGCGACGCGACCCTGATCTCGGCGCCATCCGGCGCCACCGCCCTGATCGACGGCGGGGCCGATCCGGACCTCCTGCTTCGGCGTCTGGGCGAGCAGCTGCCTTGGTGGCATCGACGCATCGACGTGATGATCCTCACGCACCCGCACGAAGACCACGTGGCCGGCCTGCTGGCGGCCCTGCAGCGATACGACGTGCGCCTGATCCTGGACGCCGGGCGCGACTACCCCAACCCGAGCTACGCCAGGTTCCGCGACCTCGCGCGCGCCGAGCCGGGCGCCCGCGTGGTGGCAGCACGCGCCGGACAGCGCATCCGGCTGGACAGCACCACCGTCATGACCCTGCTCTTTCCGAGTGACGAGGACGTGGCCGGCCCGCTTCCCGAGGCGGACATCAACAACGCGTCGATCGTCACGCTGCTGCGCCGTGGCGGCTTCAGCGCCCTGCTCACCGGCGACGCCGAGGCTCCCGTCGAAGCGATCCTCGCGCAACGTGGCCTGCTGGGGACGGTCGACGTGCTGAAGGTCGGCCATCACGGCTCAAACTCGAGCACCAGCCCAGCTCTCCTGGAGGTGACGCGACCGGGTGCCGCAATCATCTCCTCGGGCGTCGGGAACGACTACGGCCACCCGCATCGGGTCACGCTCGACCATCTCGCGGCGATCCCGGGGCTGCGACTGCATCGGACCGATCTCGAGGGCAACATCGAGGTGATCAGCGATGGACGGCGTTTCATGGTCACGAGCCGGGCCGGCGACGATCCGTGGCGCCCCGTGCGCGGCGCTGCGGGTCCCGCACCCGCGAACCGTCCGACGGGTAGCATCGACGGATGGCCGTCCCCTCCCTCCATGATGCCGGGCGCCTGCTCGTCTCCTTCGCCCTGCCCGATGGGATCGTCGTCCATTCGCGCGGCGTCAGCCGCGTGGCGGCCGAAGCGGCACGACTCCTGGCGGCGGCGGGGATCGAGGTTGATCCGCAGCTCGTCGAGGTCGCCGCCCTGCTGCACGACGTGGACAAGCCGCAGACGCGGGAAGCTGGCGACCAGCATGGGAGGCTCGCCGCGCGCTGGATGACCGAGCGCGGTCACGCCGAACTGGCAGACCCAATCGCCTCGCACCCGATCAGCTGCCTGCTTGATCCCTCGCAGGCCCCGCGTGGGTGGGCGGCGAAGGCGGTGGCGGTCGCCGATCGGCACGTGGCGCAGACCTTCCTGTCGA
>CAZDAV010000109.1:0-4218 GCA_964503725.1 uncultured Steroidobacteraceae bacterium | reverse complement strand
GGCGTTCGGCGGCGGAGGGCATGCGCGCGCCGCCGGCTGTACCGTCGCCGCCGGCCTCGACGCGGCACGTGAGCAGGTCCTGGTGGAGGCCGAGCGTGAGCTTGCCCGGGGCGATGCTCGGGATCGTTAACCTCGACAAGCCGGTCGGGCCAACCTCGCACGACATGGTCGACCTGCTGCGGCGGCTGACCGGTATGCGCCGGATCGGCCATGCCGGCACCCTCGATCCCCTGGCATCAGGAGTGCTGCCGATCCTCATCGGCGCGGCGACGCGTTTCAGCGACGACCTGACCGGCGGGCCCAAGCGCTACGACGCGGTCTTTCGGCTGGGCATCCGGTCTGCCACGGACGACGCCCAGGGTCCGATGGAGCCCGGCGCGCCTCCTCCCGACATCGGCGCGGTGGCCGCCGCCCTCGGATCGTTCGTCGGCACCTTCGAACAGCGGCCGCCGGCCTTCTCGGCACGCAAGGTCGGCGGCGTGGTGGCGCACCGCGCCGCCCGATCCGGACAGCCGATCGAGGCCCTGCCTCGGCGCGTCACGGTCGATGCGATCGACATCGTGGGCAGCGAGCTCGGCGACGGATGGCTCGACGTTCGCTGCGACCTGCGCTGCGGCCCCGGGACCTACATCCGGTCGATTGCCCGGGACCTGGGCGATCGCCTGGGCTGCGGGGGCCACCTCCACGCGCTGCGCCGGACGGAAGCGGCCGGACTTCGCGTCGATGACGGGCTCGCGCCCGAACGGCTCGAGGAGCTGGCCCGGGATGGACGGCTGGCGGAGGCGATCCTGCCGGTCGCCGCGCTGCTGCGGCTGCCGCATATCCGGCTGGCCCCGGACGAGGCGAACCGGTTCGCTCACGGCGCGACATTGCCGGTCCGCGTCGCCGCGGGACGGCACGCGGTCTTCAGCGCCGACACACTGCTCGGCATCGGGGTCGTGCGCGACGGCGTGCTCGAGCCGCGCACGGTCATCGCGCCAGAGCCGGCGTGAGCGCGATGCCGATGGCGCACTCATTGGGCGATCTGCCGAAGATCGGGCTCGCGGTCGTGACCATGGGCGTCTTCGACGGCGTGCACCTCGGCCATCGTGCCGTGCTGGAGGCCACGCGGCGAGCGTCGCAGGAGCACGGCGCGAGCAGCATCGCCCTGATCTTCGACCCGCATCCCGAGGAGGTGCTGCATCCGGGTCGTCTCGTCCCGCGCCTGGCGCCGCCGGCGGTGAACCGGTCGCACGTGCTCGAGGTCGACATCGATCAGGCGCCGATGATCCGATTCGACGCCGAGCTCCGCGCCCTGACGGCGAAGGACTTTCTGACGGCGCTCTCCGAGCGACTCGACCTGCGTGCCGTGGTGATGTCCGCGCGGAGCGCGTTCGGCCGCAATCGGGAAGGCACCGTCGGCCACGTTCGCGAGCTCGGTCGCAGCCGCGGCTTCGAGGTCGTGGCCGTCGATCCGGTTGAGCTGGATGGCAACATCGTGTCGTCGACCCGGATCCGTGCGGCGATCGCGGCCGGCGATATCGCCACGGCGCGTCGCCTGGGCGTGCCGCCCTACCTGGAGGGGACCGTGGTGGCGGGGGATCGGCGTGGTCGTGATCTGGGCTTCCCGACGGCGAACCTTGCCTTCGGCTACGAGCCGGCGCTGCCGTCACTCGGCGTCTACGCGGCGCGGGTCACGCGCGGCGGGCCGCCGGGCCAGGCTGCGCTGGTCAGCATCGGGACACGTCCCACCTTCGAGGAACGGGGAGCCGTGGTGGCCGAGGTCCATCTGCTCGACTTCAGCGGGGACCTCTACGGCGCTCTGCTCGGCGTGGAGCTGGCCGCCAGGCTGCGCGACCAGGTGCGGTACGAGGCCGTGTCGGCCCTCGTCGAGCAGATGCATCTCGACGAGCAGGCGGCGCGGGCCGTGCTCGCGGAGGCTTGATCGCCGACCGCCGGGCGGCGATATCGGCATCGGTCTGGTACCATTCCACCTGAATAGTGGAAATGAAAGTGGAGGAATACGTGCCGCTCGCCAAGGACGCGAAGAGCGAGATCATGGACGACTACGCCACGCACGATGGCGACACCGGCTCCCCCGAGGTGCAGATCGCGCTTCTCACAGAGCGGATCAAGTCGCTGACGGAGCACTTGCGCACCTACCAGAACGACAACCACTCGCGCCGCGGGCTGCTGAAGCTCGTCGGTCAGCGCCGCAGGCTGCTGGCCTACCTCGTCCGCAATGACGTGGATCGCTATCGCGCGGTGATCGGTCGACTGGGACTGCGCCGCTAACCACGCACACGACACAAACGCGGTCCTCAGGCCGATCGGGCCAGGGATCGCGGAGATCCGGCATAGCGTCCACGCCGGACAACGAGGCGCCGCAGGCGCCCATCACGCATCCGACCTCAGCACCCGTCAATGCGGCCGCCCGCCACCTCGGTTCAGCCGAGCGTCGTGTGCGGGCCGAGCGCCGGGACACGAGGTCGACAAGGAAACATCTGGAGGAAATGTGGCAATCAAGGTAGAGGCCGACATTGGCGGCCAGCCCTTCTCACTCGAGGCGGGCAAGCTCGCGGAGCAGGCCGATGGCGCCGTTGTCGTGCGCTATGGCGACACCGTTCTCCTGGCGACCGCGGTCTCCGCGGAGCCCCGTGAGGGGATCGACTTCTTCCCGCTCACCGTCGACTACGAGGAGCGGATGTACGCCGCCGGCAAGATCCCGGGCGGCTTCATCAAGCGCGAGTCGCGCCCGTCCGAGGCGGCCATCCTGGCCATGCGCCTCACCGACCGGCCGATCCGTCCGCTCTTCCCGAAGGGCTACAAGCAGGACGTCCAGGTCGTCCTGACGGTCCTCTCGACCGACCAGGAGAACGATCCCGACATCCTCGCCATCAACGGCGCCTCGGCGGCGCTGACGATCAGCAGCATCCCGTTCCTCGGTCCGATCGGCGCGGTCCGCGTCGGCTACATCGACGATGCGTTCGTCACCAACCCCACCGTGAGCCAGCTTGCCAACAGTACGCTCGACCTGGTCGTGGCGGGCACGCGCGACGCGGTGATGATGGTCGAGGCGGGAGCCAAGATCCTGCCCGAGTCGGTCATGGCCGATGCGATCGCGTATGCGCACGTCGAGCTGCAGCACAGCATCGATCTGCAGGAGAAGCTGGCGGCGACCGCCGGCAAGGCCAAGAAGATCCCCTTCCTGGGACCCAAGGCCGATTCCATCGCGAAACTCGGGAATGCACTCGCCGATGGCAAGTCCGAGTTCGTCGTGCTTGACCTCGAGACGACGGCCATGAAGCCGGAGAACGGCCACATCGTCGACATCGCCGCCCTGCGCGTGAAGGACGGCAAGGTGGTCGACCGCTTCGAGTCGCTCGTGAACCCGGGGCGCGCGATCGTCGGGCATCAGATCCACGGCATCAGCGACGAGGACGTCTCCAAGGCACCAACCGCCGCGGAGGTGCTCACCAAGTTCGCGGCCTGGGTCGGCGACGCGCCGGTCGTGGCGCATAACGTCGGCTTCGACCTGCCGTTCGTGCTGCGCTACCTGCCAGCCGACGCCGACTGGAAGCCGAGCGCGGTGTTTGACACGCTCGAGCTGGCCTACCAGCTCTACCCCGATGCCGGCGGTTACAAGCTCGGCGACCTGATCCGCTTCGTCTTCGGACGCGACCACGTCACCGCGCACCGCGCGATGCCGGACGCCGAGGCGGCGGCCGAGCTCTTCATCGACCTGACCAGCGGGCTTCCGGCTCGGCTCGAGGCGATCCGCACCGACATCGCCACCGAGATCCGGAGCAGCCGAGCCAGCTACAACCGCGAGGAGCAGGGCGACCGCATGGAGGAGATTCGTCGCCAGCACGGCATCGGCTCTGCGCTGATGGACGTGCTGACCAAGGCGACCTCTCGCGAGCTGGTGCTGTCGGAGAACATCCGCATCGACGGGCGCGACTCAACCACGATTCGGCCCATCAGCGTCGAGGTCGGGGTCCTGCCGCGAACACACGGCTCCGGTCTCTTCCAGCGTGGCCAGACCCAGGCGCTGTCGATCGCCACGCTCGGACCGGGCTCCGATGTGCAGCGGCTCGACACCATCTCCGCGGAGACGGAGAAGCGCTACATGCACCACTACAACTTCCCGCCGTACTCGGTCGGCGAGGCGCGCCCGATGCGCGGCCCCGGCCGGCGCGAGATCGGCCACGGTGCGCTCGCCGAGCGCGCCCTGCTGCC
>CAZDAV010000108.1:0-4228 GCA_964503725.1 uncultured Steroidobacteraceae bacterium | reverse complement strand
CCACCGGCGGCCGCCTCCTCGGGACGACGCGCGTCACCTCCTTCGCCTCCGCCGCCGTCGACTCTCGCCATGTCATCCCGGGCTGCTGCTTCGTCGCCCTGCGCGGCGAGCGGGTCGACGGCCATGCCTTCGCCGCCGAGGCGGTTCGCGGCGGCGCGACGGTTCTGCTCGTCCAGCGACCGGTCGAGCTGCCCGGCGGCATCGATGCGGCCGTGGTCCAGGTGGCGGATCCCCTCATCGCGCTCCAGGAGATCGCCGCCTGGTGGCGCGCCCGAACCGGGGTGCGGGTGGTAGGCATCACCGGGTCTACGGGCAAGACCCTCGCCAAGGAGATCGTGGCCGACGTTCTGGCGCGCACGCTGCACGTCCTGCGCAGCGAGGGAAATCTGAACAGCGAGACCGGCCTGCCGATGACCCTTCTGAACCTCGAGCCCGAGCACGAGGTGGCCGTCCTCGAGATGGGCATGTACACCGAGGGCGACATCGCGCGGCTGGCCGAGATCGCGCGCCCCGAGGTGGGGGTGGTGCTGGCGGTGCACCCCACGCACCTGGAGCGCGCCGGGAGCCTGGAGGCGATCGGGCGCGCCAAGGAGGAGCTGCCGGCCGCCCTGCCGGCCGATGGCCTGGCAGTGCTCAATGCCGACGATCCCAGGGTGGCCGCCATGCGTGATGCCACGGCCGCGAACGTCCTCACCTTCGGTCTGAACATCGCGGCCGATGTGCGCGCGACCGAGGTTGAATCCCACGGACTCGACGGGACGAGCTTCACGCTGCAGGCCCCGTGGGCCACGCGTCGCCTCACCTCCGCGACCCCCGGCCGTCATCTCGTGCCGCACGCGCTCGCCGCGATCGCGGTGGCGGAGCGCTTCAGCGTCCCGGTCGACGAGGTTGCCGCTGCCCTGGCGCTGGGCAGCCGGGCGCCGCATCGGATGGCGCGGGCCGAGGCGACGAGCGGCGCGATGCTCATCGACGACACCTACAACGCGTCGCCCGAGTCGGTCGCCGCCGCGCTCGTGTTCCTGGCGGAGACCCCGATCGCCCCGGGACGTCGCCGCCTCGCCGTCCTCGGCGACATGCTCGAGCTCGGGCCTGACGAGGAGACCCTGCATCGGGCCATCGGGGCCCGGGCGGTGGGCATCGTCGACGCCCTGGTGGCGGTCGGGGAGCGTGGCCGCTGGATCGGCGAGGCAGCCCGCGACGCGGGGCTGGCACGCGTCAGCCTGGCGAGCGACGCCGACGAGGCGATCTCCGTCGTCGAGCGCGATCTCGCCCCTGGAGTCGGCGACCTGCTGCTGGTCAAGGGATCGCGCGGGATCGAGCTCGACCGGCTGGTTGCGGCGCTGACCGGCGGGGGAGGTTAGCGATGCTGCCGATCGTGGTTGCGCTCATGGCGGCATTCGCCGGCGTTGTGCTGCTCGGACCGCTCTACATCCGCCTCCTCCAGCGGCTCGGCTTCGGCAAGCAGATCCGGTCCGACGGGCCTGAGGGCCACGTCGGCAAGGCGGGCACGCCGACGATGGGCGGCATGCTGCTGGTCGTCGTCGTGATGTTCCTGGCCATGGCGATGCGCATCGAGGACACCTCCACCCTGACCCCGATGCTGGCGCTGGTCGGCGTCGCCATCCTCGGCGCGATCGACGACTTCGTGAATGCCAGGACCGGGATCGGGGTCCGCGGCCGATTCAAGCTCATCTGGCAGACGGCGGTGGCGGTGCTCGCGGCCTGGTACATCCAGCGCCATTTCGAGTTCACCTCGGTCAACATCCCGTTCGCCGGCGAGCTGGTGGTCGGCGGGCTCGTCTTCGTCCTCTTCGTCGCCTTCGTGATCGTGGGCCTGAGCAACGCCGTCAACCTGACCGATGGGCTCGACGGCCTGGCCGGCGGCGTCCTCATCTTCAGCTTCGTGGCCTACCTGCTGATCGCGCTGGTGGCGGTACCCGACGGCAGACCGTCGCAGCCCAACCTGGCCATCTTCTGCGCCCTGATCATCGGTGCCCTGATGGGCTTCCTCTGGTTCAACGTCCATCCGGCGCAGCTGTTCATGGGCGACTCCGGGGCCCTCTCGATGGGCGCCACCCTGGCCGTGGTCGCCACCATGACCCGTCAGCTGCCGCTCCTGGCGGTGATCGGGGCGGTCTTCTTCGCGGTGATCATGAGCGTCGTGCTGCAGGTCGCCTCGTTCCGGCTGCGGGGCCGGCGCATCTTCCGGATGGCGCCGCTCCAGCACCACTTCGAGCTGATCGGCTGGGCGGAGGAGAAGATCACGGTCCGCTTCTGGATCGTCGGCGCGCTGGCCGCCCTCCTCGGATTCAGCCTCTACCTCGGCAGCGTGCACGGGCTGTAGCGGGACCGATGACCACCATGACCGCGCCGATCGCCACGCTCGACGACCTCCGCGGGCGTCACGCCCTGGTGCTCGGCCTGGCCCGCTCCGGGACGGCCGTGGCACGGCTGCTGGCCGACGCCGGGGCGGAGGTGTCGGCCTACGACCGCCGCCCACCGGCCGAGCTGGCGGAGGCGGTGCTGGCGCTCGGCGGGCGATCGGTGCGCCTGGCGCTCGGCGTCTCGCCCGACGAGGCGCGGGCGCTGGTCGCGGGTGCGGACCTGCTGGTCACCAGCCCGAGCATCTCGCCCACCTTCCCCACGACTGATGCCTGGCTGCGTGCAGCGTTGCGCGAGGCTGCGGCACGTGGCGTCGAGACGGTCAGCGAGATCGAGCTCTTCCTGCGGCTGACCAAGGCGCGGGTGATGGCGGTGACCGGCACCAAGGGCAAGACGACCACGACGGCGCTGATCGGCGCCATCCTGACCGCCGCGGGCACGCCACACCTGCTCGGCGGCAACATCGGACGGCCCCTGATCGAGGAGGTGGAACGCCTCGGACCGGACGACTGGGCCGTGCTCGAGCTGTCGGAGCTGCAGCTGCCGACCATCTCCCGCGGCGCGGAGATCGCGGTCTACACCAACATCGGTGCCGACCACCTGGATCGTCACGGGACGGAGGCTGCCTATCGCGCGGTCAAGGCGCGACTCGCCGAGCTGACCGTCCTCCACGGCCGCGTGGTGCTGAATGCCGACGACCCCGGCTGCGTGGACCTCGGCGGGCGCCTGCCGGCGGCGGCGATCGCATGGTATGGACTCGAGGCGAGCGACGCCTGGGTGACGGCGCGCCTCGCCGACAACTGGCTCACCGTTCGCGGCGAGCGTGTCGTCGCAGCGGCCGAGATGCCGGTCCCCGGCCGCCACTCGCTGGCCGATGCGCTGGCCGCAGCCCTCGCCACGTCGCTGGCGGGGATCTCGAACGAGGCGATCGCAGCGGGCATCCGTGACTTCGGTGGCGTGCCGCATCGGCTCGAACGGGTCGCGCAGCGTGACGGCGTGCTGTGGGTGAACGATTCGCAGGCGACGATCCCGATGGCAGCCATCGCCGCGCTCGACGCCTTCGCCCCGGCGCGGGTGGTGCTGATCGCCGGCGGCAAGGACAAGGGCCTCGACTATGGCCCGCTGGGGGACGCCATCGCCCGCCGCTGCCGCGCGGCGGTTCTGCTCGGTGAGACCGCCGCAGTCCTGGAGCGCTCGATTGCCGGGCGGGTGCCGGTGGTGCGCGTCCACTCGATGTCGGCGGCGGTCGCCGCGGCTGCCAGGGTGGCCGCCGTGGGGGACGTGGTGGTGCTGGCGCCGGCGGCCGCCTCGTTCGACATGTTCGACGACTACGCGGCCCGCGGCGATGCGTTCCGCGCGGCAGTCATCGGCCTCGATGCCGAGGAGGTGGAGGCATGACCGCGGTCGCCGCCACCGCGGCCCGACGCACCGCCAGGGTCGGGGTGCGCCGCGAGCGACACCAGGTGGCGTACCCGCTGCTGGTGGGGGTGATCGCCCTGGTCGCAATCGGCGTGGTGATGGTCTATTCGGCGTCGAGCGTGCGGTCCTACATCTCGACCGCCGATCCCGGCACGCAGGGCTTCCAGCAGGGCATCTGGGCCGCGCTGGGCCTGCTGGCGATGCTCGTCGCCAGCCGCACCGACTTCCGCCTGCTGCGCTACGTGGCGATCCCCGTCTTCGTGGTGACGATGGCCCTGCTCGTCGTCGTCCTGATCCCCGGCATCGGCACGACGGCCTCCGGGTCGCGGCGCTGGCTGATCCTCCCCGGGGTCGGCGGCTTCCAGCCGGCGGAGCTGGCCAAGCTGGCGATCTGCCTCTACCTGGCGCACTGGCTGGACCGGCGCGG
>CAZDAV010000107.1:0-4242 GCA_964503725.1 uncultured Steroidobacteraceae bacterium | reverse complement strand
AGGTTCTCGAAGCGGATGGTGACGTTGTGCTCGTTCGTGCCCGCCGCATTGTTGGCGATCGCGGGGTCGCTGTTGGTGAAGACGATCACGAACGGCTGACAATGGGTCGGCCCCTCGATGATCCGCGGGTCGAACGAGTACGACGCTGTGCCCACCGCGATCTCCAGGGGCTCGCCCTCGGGCTCGACGCCCTCGCAGACGGCCAAGGGGTCCTCAGATGCCGAGGGCTCCGCGGCCACCGACGCGGGCTCCTGGCTCGCGGCATCGTCCGCGTCGGCGCTCGGCGAGGCCGCCGTGCTGCATGCCGCCAGCATCAGGAGGACGGATCCTGCGAAACCGGAGGCCCTGCGCCTTGTCAAGCTTAAATGCTCCCCGCTGGTGTGCTAGCGGTCGGCGACGGCGGGGCGCCGACGGAGCCGGAACAGGAGCGACGTCGCGCCGGCGAGCACGAGGGCACCAAACACAACCAGCAGCGCCGACCCAGCCGGGAGCAACGGGGCAGGCCCATCGCCCGATGACGTCAGGGTGTTGGGCAGGAGCGCGGCCGTGGGCGCTGCCGTGGCTCCCGGGGCGAGCACGTTGATCACTACGGTGTCAGTGGCCGTCCCCCCGTTGCCGTCGCTCACCGTCAGCGTGACCGTGTGCGATCCGGCGGTCGCGAACGTCACCGTCGGCGTGGCGCCGGTGGCCGTGCCGCCATTGAACGGACCGGCCCAGGCGTAGGTCAGCGTGTCCCCATCCGGATCGGTGGATCCCGAGCCGTTCAGCGTCACCTGGGTGGCGCCGGACGTCTGTGCGACCGACTGGTCCGGTCCGGCGTTCGCGACAGGCGCCGCATTGACGCCGACCGGATTGAAGGCGTTGATGAATGTCCACGACAGGATGTCGTGGTCGCCGCCCGCGGCACCGGTCCCGGATGTGAAGCCGACGAACGCATTGGTCGCGCCGAGCACGGTGGGCAGATCCACCGTCGCCGATGTCGTCGCGGCGACGGGTCGCACGTTCACCTGCGCGAGGCGGACCTCGAACAGGTCCGTGGCGCCGTTGTAGTCCACCCACGCATACCACGTGTTGCCGTCATTCATGAACGGCGTGATCGGCGTGACGGTCCCCAGCGAGTCGGTGCTGCCGTCGAGGTCGATGCCGACATGGTTGCCGTTGTTGTCGTCGCTTGCCGCGTTGTTCCAGGTGTCGAACTCGACCGCGACGCTGTCGACCAGGCCGCCATAGCCGATACCACCGCCCGCCCCTCCCGCGGTGTTCGCAACGGTCTGCACCACGAAGGTGATCCCATCGGCGCCGACCTGCCCGTCGCTATCGGTGAAGCCGGCGTTGTTGAGGATCCGGAACGAGAAGTTGGTGCTGAACGAGGCGTCCGTGGTGAGCGTGACCGCGGTCGAGAGGAAGGCGCTCCCGGCCTCGTCGGTTCCCGACGTGAGGCGCAGGAACGTCTGTCCGGCCGGGTTATTGGCCGGCGTGTCGCCATTCATCTGGAGCGAGGACTTGTCGGAGAAGTCGGTGAACGTGAAGACTTCCTGCCCGGCGCTGACCACCTGGAGCGCCACCGTCATCGACACGGCGAGAAGGGCGATGATGCGGCCCAGGCGGAGATGACGGCGCGTGCGGCGGGGTGCAATGGGACGAGTGGCGTAGTGGGAAGCGGGGCTCGCTCGGTACATGCTGGTCTCCGGCGGCACGGTGGGCACTTCGTGTGGGCTGGTCAGTATGCGGCCGGGGGTGCGCCAACGCAACGACCACAACATCACGGCCGACCGGCGCGATGCCGGCCGGCGTGACGCTCGTCATCGGTCAGCAGGGAGGAGTGTCCACCTGCAGGGGCGGATTGACGGCATCGGCCCAGAAGTAGACGACCCAGAAGACGGCATTCCCGCCGACTGGACGAAGGTCATGCGTCGAGGTCGGATGAGAGATCACGGAGCCCTCCCCGCCAGTCTGCACGCCTGAGTCAAGATCAGCCGACGCGAAGTCTACCGATCGCCCCGGAGCACGCGGCGCAGGGTGACGGCGAACTGGTCGGCCAACGGGCTCAGGGGCACATCCCGGGAGCGGACCAGCGACAGCGGCCTCACCACGTGCCAGCCGGGAAGGTGGATGAGGCTCAGACGTCCGGATCGCAGCTCGTGCTCCACCGCGAAGCGGCTCACCGCGGCAACCCCCGCACCGGCGGCGACTGCCACCTTGATCATCTCCCAGTCAGGGAGGACAAGGCGGCGCACCGGCCGCAGGCCGAGATTGGCCATCGCCCGCTCCATCGCCGAGCGGGTGCCGGAACCCTCCTCGCGCGAGATCCAGGTGTGCGCTTCGACGTCACGCGCGGTCATCGGCCCACCCATTGCCGGGGGAGCAACGAGGACTATCTCGTCCTCGAGGAGCGGCTCCACCTCCAGGGCGGGGCTGCTGGCCGCACCACCGACGACTGCCATCTCCGCCACGTGATCTCCGACGAGCGCTACCGCCGCTGCCGACGTTCCCAGGCGGACAGCAATCTCCACCCCGGGTCGAGCGGCGGTGAAGGGGCCGATTGCCTTCGGCAGCAGGTACACCCCCGGCGTGCCCGATGCGGCGATGGTGAGGCGCCCGGCCTCCGCACCCGCGATCGACGCCATACCGGCGGACGCCCGGGCGAGCAGGGCTTCCGCACGGTTGACGTGGCTGGCCAGGAACTCGCCCGCCTCTGTCAGGCGCGCTCCCCGGGGCTCACGAATCAACAACCGGCTGCCGACCGCGGCCTCGAGGTCGGCGACGTGCTTCGAGACGGCCGGCTGGCTGATGCCCAGGTCCAGAGCGGCCCGGGAGAAACTGCCGCGGCGAGCGACCGCAGCGAAGGCCCGGAGGCGTGCCTCGACATCCATTACCTCTGATTATGGATGCGGTAGCAAGAATGTATTGGACTTCTACCGGCTGTTGGCTGGAAGGTTGGGTACGCGCGTCATGGGCGATCCGGCCAGGGCCCGGCCGGGGCGTCCATCTCCAACTCCATTCCGACTCAACAGCATGGGAGGCAGCAATGCTGCGACTCCGTATCCCGATTGCCCTGATAGCCGCGACCGCACTGATGGCGCTCAGCAGCGCCTCGGTCGCGGCCCACAACGCAGGGTGTGTCCAGACTGGCAACGGCGAATGGGTGTTCGTTGGCTCCAACAAGGAGTCTCCGGCCGTGCCGGAGCAGAATCCGAACAGCAGCTACGACCCGGTCCGGGATGGCAACTTCCTGGATCTGCAGCCGGACGGGCCGGGCGACCAGTTCGGCGCCCGATTCGCCGCGGACCAGGGCAAGTCGGCCGTCGCACGGCCGAATCCGAATCTGTGTGAAGCGACGGGGCCCCGGGAGGACAACTCTCCCTAGAGCGGACTCAACCTCCGGCGAGCCCGGGCGCGCGATCGCGTCCGGGTTCGTCTCATATGCCTAACTGCGCCCAGCAGCGAGGGGTCAGTAGCGCGCGGCGATCAGGCGCTCCCACGGGGTTTGGGGCGGCGGCTCCTCGGCACGCCGCATGGCAGGGCGCCGAGCGAGCGCCACGAGGTTTGCGACTGCCAGGAAGACGAGCGCGACGAACGCCGACCAGTTCCCGTCGCCCGCCGGATCGAGCGCCGCGGTATTCGGCACCGCGGCCCCGGCGATCTCGCTGACCGCGGCCGACGTCTGCGTCGCGCCGACGAGCTGCAGCGTCACCACCAATGAGACAGCGACGAGCACGACTGCGACGTTCCACGAGCGGCGAAGACGCATCGGCTCGGACCTCCGGGGGCCAGTACTCGGCCCGTACTTTCGGTGGCGGCGAGTATGCGTCTGCCCATGCCGAAATCAATCAGGCGGTGGCGGATTCGGGTGCGCGCGAGCACCACGTGGGAACTACCGCGCGTCGGCGGACCTGACGGGCGCCATTCGCGACAGGCACCGGAGCTGCTGGATCCAGTCGACTCGATCGCCGGCGGCTCGGTCGGATGCCCCCAAGCGCATCGACCTCGAGGAGGCTCTGAGCCAGCGGCGCCTCGAGACGAGGGTGATCGCCCGAAGCTCGGCCGCGAACGGTGTGTCAAGCGGCATCGGCGATCATCCTACTCGCCCTCATCGAGCAGCTCACACAGGGCCGTGGGCGCCCCCCCGGCCGCGGGACATGCGACGAGCGGGAGACCAGAGGAGCAGCGCGAGCCCCGCCCTACGCATCGGCGAAGCGGTACATGTCGACGTCGCAGACCGGCTCGTAGCCGATGGCCCGA
>CAZDAV010000106.1:1722-4248 GCA_964503725.1 uncultured Steroidobacteraceae bacterium | reverse complement strand
CTGCGCACCGTGATCGAGCTGACGCCGGAGGCATCACTCCCGGCCGATTCGCGCACCGAGTTGGCCGATGCCGAGGAGCTCCTGGCTGCCGTCGAAGCGATGCGCGAGCAGAACCCGATGCTCGGGATGCGGGGCGTGCGGCTCGGGCTGATGATCCCCGACGTTGTCAGGATGCAGACGCGCGCCATCCTCGCCGCCGCGGCGCGCGTGGCGGCGGAAGGGAAGACGCCGCTGCCCGAGATCATGATTCCGCTGGTCGGGCACGTGAACGAGTTGGCCGAGACGCGGCGTGTGCTCGAGGCCGAGGTTGCGAGCATCATCGAGACGAGCGGGCAGCAGGTGCACTACAAGTTCGGCACCATGATCGAGGTGCCGCGCGGCGCGCTGACCGCGGACCAGATCGCCGAGCACGCCGAGTTCTTCAGCTTCGGCACCAACGATCTGACCCAGATGACCTTCGGCTACTCCCGCGACGACGCGGAGGGCAAGTTCCTGCTCCAGTACGTCGAGCGCAAGATCCTCCCCGAGAACCCATTCCAGGTGCTCGACACCGAGGGCGTTGGGCAGCTGGTGCGGATGGCCACCGAGAAGGGCCGCGCCGCGCGGCCAGGGCTCAAGGTCGGCATCTGCGGTGAGCACGGCGGCGAACCCAAGAGCATCGCCTTCTGCCACGAGATCGGGCTCGACTACGTCTCCTGCTCGCCGTTCCGGGTGCCGGTCGCGCGGCTTGCCGCCGCCCAGGCCGCGCTTGCGTCGGCAGAGGTCAACGACCGCTAGCCGATCACCCGTATGACTGGCGCTACAGCGTGGTCACCTCGATCGAAGTCGAGCGCGGCCCCTCACTCACCGCGTTGATCGCCGCAATCGAGTACTGGTATGTGGAAGCGGCAGCAGCATTCGGATCTGTAAAGAAGGTTGGCAGGTCGCTTACCGTCGCGATCGCGACGAGATCGCGATAGATCCGGTATCCAGAGATGGGGCTTCCGCCATCGTCGGCCGGGGCTGTCCACGATAGGTCGACTTGGGTGTCTTGGACTCAGATCGCGGAATCAAGAGTCGGCGCGTCCGGGGCGGTCGGTGCCGGGGTCGGGTCGGGTGTGGGCGTCGGCGTTTCGGTCGGCACCGGCGTTGACGATGGGGACTCCGTCGGCGCGACCGTCGGCGCGACCGTCGGCGCGGGGGTCGGATGGAATGTCGAGGGACGCGGGGTGGGGCGCGGTGTCGGACGGGGCGTTGGCACTTGACCGGCCGGCCCAATGGTCGGTTCCGGGGTGGGCAGGGGGGCCAGGCTTTCGCCGGACGATGGCTGGGAGGAGGGCGTCGGCTCCGGGGTTTGGTTCCCAACAAGGACTCCCTGGTTGGGCGTTGGGCTCGCCTGTCCTGTCGGCGCACCGGTATTGCCGCGGGAGATCGAAATCAGCTGGGATGCCCCGATCCCCAGGATGACTGCGCTGAAGACGACACCGGCGGCAGCACCCGTCAGCCGCCCCGCCCGGGCCAGTCCGCCGCGCACCACGATCGGCCGGCGAGATGGCACGGCCGCCCGGCCGGGATCGACGGTCGTCAAGAGATCCAGCGCGACCATCGACTGTCGGCAGGTTGGGCACACCGATGCATGGACGGCGAGGTCTCGCGGTGGGTCGCCATCGGCTCCGCCGTTCAGCCATGCCTGGAATCGACCGTGAGCCTCGTTCATCGCGAGGAGGCGTCGGAGGTCATCGCACGCGATGCGATCCCCCGCACGCGCGTCGCGAGCGGACCCGCTGCCGGTGCCGATGCGCCCGCCTGGCCACCCGCCGAGTTGGCGATGGCCAGCAGATAGGCCGCCCGCGCCGCGCCGATCATGCGGCGGGTGGGTGATGGACCGAAGCCAAGGATCGTTTCGACGTCGATCGTCTCGAAGCGCTCGATGGCCGACGCGACGAGCGCTGCGCGTGCCACGACCGAGAGCGCGGCCAACCCGAGGTAGGTGGTTGCGTCCACGCCCAGCGAGGCCAGCGACGCCCGCCGGGAGTCATCGCTGACGGCCGCATCGACGACCGTGTGTCGGAGCGTCCGCAGCGCGCGGGCCCGGAGCCACGCTGCCGCGCGCTCTGGGTGACGGAGCGCCGAGGCTTGCTCATCGCCGGCCGCGAGGGCCTCCCCGGCCGCCCGTTCTGCACGAACGGCGGCGCCGAGCGTGACGAGCAGCGCGAAGCCGTGCAGCCTCGACCCGTGGAGGTCGTGGAATGCCTCGGTGAGCATCGGATCGGCCTGCTCCTCCGTGGGCACGTTCGCGATGGCCGTCTGTCGCCTCCTGAGATGGATTGAGGAGAGATGAAAGCGAAGGATGACGAGTGTACGGCGTGGCGGCAAGCACCCCAGGTTTGGGTCTCGGATGAGGTCGGAGGATTGACAGCGTGGTAAAATTGCCGCATCCCTCTTGACAAGCCCTTGACAAAGCCCATATGCGGGCAGGACAGACGTTCCGCATGACCTCCTCCGGCATCATCGCCGAGATCAAATCGAAGCTCCCCGTGCTCGACG
>CAZDAV010000106.1:0-1622 GCA_964503725.1 uncultured Steroidobacteraceae bacterium | reverse complement strand
CACCGGCGCAGGCTGCGTGAGGCGCTCGAAGCGGCCGTGGCCTGGTACCGCGAGGTGCTGATGCAGACGCGACAGGCCGAACGCGCGCGCGCCTATCTGGCCGAGCGCGGACTCTCGGACGCGACCCTCGAGCGGTTCACCGTCGGCTATGCCCCGAACACCTGGGAGGCGCTGACCAAGCGCCTGCGAGCCAAGGGCTTTAGCGATGCCGAACTCATCGGCGCCGGCCTGGCCAGTCCATCGACTCGCGGAGGGGTCTACGACCGCTTCCGCGGCAGGATCATCATCCCGATTCGCGACGCGTCGGGGCGCGCCATGGGCCTGGGCGGCCGCATCATGCCCGGTGCCGAGGGTCCGAAGTACCTGAACTCGCCGGCCACCCCGCTCTTCGACAAGAGTCGCACGCTGTACGGGATCGACCTCGCCAAAGGCGCGATTCGACGCGAGAAGCTGGCGGTCATCGTCGAGGGCTACACCGATGTGATGGCCGCGCACCAGGCCGGATTCGAGAACGTCGTCGCCAGCCTGGGGACGGCGCTGACCCAGGGGCAGGTCGAGCTGGCCAATCGATACGCGGACGCGGTGGCTCTCGCCTACGACGTCGACCTCGCGGGCGAGACGGCCACCCAGCGTGGTCTGCTGGAGGAGCTCGGCCCGGTGGTGAGCAAGGTGCGGGTCATTCGCATCCCGGCTGGCAAGGACCCCGACGAGCTCATCCGAACCGATCCCGACGGTTGGCGCCGCGCCGTGGCCGATGCTGCTGAGCTGCTGCCCTACTTCATGCAGCGCGCAGCGGCGGAGGTGGACATGCGGCAGGCGCAGGGTCGCAGCGGCTACACGCGGCGCATGCTGGACCTGCTGCGCCGACTCCCCGACCGCGTCGAGCAGGATTCATACATTCCGCAGCTGGCGCAGCTCGCCGGCATCGACGAGCGCGTCCTGCGTGACGATCTCGCTCGGGGTGGTCGACCGATTCCGATCCGCCCGGTCACCGACTCAGCACCGGCCGAAGAGAGCGACCCGCGGCTCACGCCCCTCGAGCGCCAGGCGTTGACGCTCATGCTGCTGAGCCCGACACTGACGGCTGAGCTCGAGGTCGGTGAGCGCCTCCCGCTCCGCGACGAGTCGGCGCACGCGCTCGCCGAGGCGTGGCGCGCCGCGGTGGCCGCGGACGGCAAGCCCGATCTCGAGCAGTTCGTCGCCGGACTCGACCCCGCCACGGCAGACCTGGCTCGCAGCGTGTTGGCATCCGCCCGGGGGCATGGCGTCCGCCATGATGCGAGCACCGACCGTGAGGAGCTTCGCGTGTGCGTCCTCCGGCTCCGCATCGAGCGGACCGACGAGCAGCTCGACGATCTCCAGGCCCTCGTCCATGCCGCATCCGATGACGACCCGACCACAGAAATCCGTGAGCTGGAACAGCGGTTCCAGCAGCTCACCCGCGATCGCGAGGAGCTGAAGGCAGCGATGAGAGAGCCGGCCGTGGTTGCCGGCGGAAGGAGTAACTGAGCGTGGCGACCGGCACCAAGGTGCGACCGCGATCGGAGACCGATTCGAGCAAGGATCAGCCCGCGAAGGCGAAGGTCCTGACGAAGGCCCCTCCCAAGGCTGTGGGCAGCAAG
>CAZDAV010000105.1:0-4262 GCA_964503725.1 uncultured Steroidobacteraceae bacterium | reverse complement strand
CTGACGGTGCCGTGGGTCTTGACGTCGCGCATGACCGATGCGTACTGGGTCGGGTCCGATACCGCCGCCACCCCCGGGAAGTTCTTGGCGGCCGCCCGCAGCAGCGCGACCCCGCCGATGTCGACCTTCTCCAGTGCCTCGTCGAGCGCGACCCCCGGCTGGGTGATCGTCTCGGCGAACGGGTAGAGGTTGACGACCACCAGGTCGAGCAGCTCGATGCCGTGCTCGGCCAACTGCGCCAGGTGGTCCGGCTGGTCTCGGCGGGCGAGCAGCCCGGCGAAGATCTTGGGGTGCAGGGTCTTGACCCGACCGCCCAGGATCTCAGGCGCATCGGTCAGGTCAGAGACGGCCTTGACGGCGACGCCCGCCTCGGCCAGGTGGGCTCGCGTGCCGTCGGTGGCGTAGCACTCCACGCCGGCCTCGGTGAGGCCCTTCGCCAGCTCGACGATCCCTTCGCGGTCCGAGACGGAGAGGATTGCGCGCAACGGGGGACCTCGAACTGGAACGTTGCGTGGTTGAGTAGCGGTTGGACGATCGAGGCGCTCGGTGGCGGGACCTGCTGCCTCGAGGCGCAAGTATAGCCGCGGCCCCGCGCTTCTCAGGTCTCCGACGGGTCGGGAGCCTGGTCGATGGTTGTTCCACCCGCCGATAGGCTGATCAGGGCAACCGGCACGGCCACGATGGCGGTCGCGAGGTAGACCAGGAGCGGACCCCAGTTGGCGAGGTAGATCGACAGGGCGGTGATCACCGCCGTCGGAAGCAGGACGGCACCGACCATCCAGACGATGGCCAGGATGCTCCATTCGACTGCCGGCCTTCGCCCGAAGAAGGCGCCCTCATCGGAACCGATGACGATGTCCCAGGTCTTCATGGTCAGCCACCACAGCACCAGCCCGCCGATGCTGATCAGGGCGGCGGCCACGAACCCGTTGACCACCGGTGGCCAGTCGCCGAACCAGTCCGGGAGCGGCAGGGAATCGATCCAGTCGAGCGTGGCGGCGCCCCATTCCGGGAGCTTGCTCCGAGCGCCCCACAGGGCCGTGGCCAGGGCGGCCAGGAACAGCACGCGACCGGCCAGCAGCATGGTGACTCGGCGGCCACGAACCTTTGCCGCTTCCCGCAGTGCCGCCGGGATCCGTTCCCGGGTGCCGATGGGGCTCGGTGGAGCGAGGCTCGCCGCGCTGAAGGCGACCGCGCTGACGAACACCGTGCGGTTGCTCCAATAGATCGCGTGGTCGAGGAGCGTGCTCCCCACGTTCCGGATCTTGTACGACTCGACCCCGTGCGGAAGGGTGGCCAGCAGTGGCCCGTTGGGGGCTGGATCGGCGGAGGCCCACAGGTCCAGCCAGCGGAAGCCGGGCATGGCCTTCTGCACGGCCTTGATCTCGTTCTGGATCTCGCCCTCGCCGGCCAGGTCGTTCTCGTTCGCCATGCGCACGAGCAGCTCCTGCGCGATCAGCACACCGAGCATTGCCCCCACGAACCAGGTCAGGTTCGCGCGGCTGGTTCGGACGACCTCCCAAACGTCGAACTTGCTCGTAACGAGCTCGCCCAGGATGCCCGCACCGTTGTAGCCGGCCACCAGCAGGAGGACGGTCGTCAGCGTCGCAAGTCCGAAGAACCGCAGCTTCCGCGACCCCGGGCTGGTCTGCACGAGGTAGAGCGACTTCAGCTTGCGGAAGGCCTGCCCGAAGCTGATGAAGAGGTCGATGTTGGCCCGCTTTGCCGGATCCTGCTCCGCGGTGCGCCGGATGGCGTGCCACGAAACCGCGCTGCCCTGCGAGTGGGCGAGGACGATGACCTTGTCGCACAGGCCGGACATGTCGGCGATGTCGCTGCGCACCTGCTCGGCCATGGCCGCGAACCGCACGGGGCTGCGCACCAGGATCAGCAGGTCGCCGAAGCTGCCGCTCAGGTTCTTGGCGATGGCGCGCACGACAGCCGTGAGTGCGGGAATCGGAACCAGGCTGAAGATCAGCAGTCCGAGGAAGACGGGCGTCACGGCGGACGCGACGATCGCGGCAATGAGCGTCAGGAAGATCGCCGCGATGGTATTGAGCACCTTCCTCAGCGTGCCCGGGTTCGGGGTCGCAGCCTTTCTGTACCGATTCTCGAGGCCCGCTCGCTGGGAGGCGATCAGCCACGGGCCGGCGGAGAAGGCCCAGGTCACCAGCTCGAAGAAGGTCGCCTGTCGAAAGGAGGTGGCCCACCACGACTCGGCAAGCCGCCACTCCTGCTGCGTGGGAGGCTTCGTCGACTCGTCGCCGATGGTGACCGAGACGTGCGCCTGTCCACCGATCGGATGGTCCGGCTGCCCGCCCAGCACCTGGCCGCCGGAGCGTAGCTTCGCCTCCCGGATCTTGAAGACCGACTTCTCGACCGGCGCCAGCCACTTGCGCAGCCAGTCGGTGAGCGCGTCGCCCATCTCCGTGACGCTGTCGCCCTGGACCTGCTCGCCCATGCCGTGGACGAAGAGGACGCCAACCGCATAGTCCTTGGGCTGCTCGGGATCCATGGCGCGTGCCCTCCGTCACCGTCGTGATGCCAATCCCGTGTCGGGCCGATGGTACGCGCGGACGCAAGGTTGGCGGCGGGCTAGGCTGTCAGCGTGTGGGGCACCAACGAGCCGACCTACCCGGACCCATCGCCGGAGCTCCTCGCGGCAGCCGCGGCGTTGCGTGGCGACGTATCTCCCGCTCGCCTGCGGGCTATGGTTGAGTCGATCCCCGGTCCACGCAGCCGGCTCCATGCTCCTGCTGCGATGGACGAGACCGACGCGTTGCTCTCCGAGGCCTGGCGCAGCGCGGGATGGAACACCGAGCGCCAGGAGCTCGACCTTCGCGGCGAATGGGGCGTGCGGGATGAGCCCACCAGCGGCCGCCCGAGGAAGCGGGTGACGCGCTACGCCGAGCTCCACGGGGCCAACCTGATCGCAACCAAACCGGGACGTGAGACCGACGCGATCGTCGTTGTCGCCCACCACGACACCGTCTGGAACTCGCCGGGCGCCGACGACAACGGGGCCGGCCTCGCCATTCTCATGGAGGTCGCTCGACTGCTCGCGTCGGATTCCCTGCGACGCACCGTCATCCTGGCGGCACCCGACTTCGAGGAGATCGGGCTGATCGGCTCGCGCGAGCTGGTCCGATTGCTCCGGCGCCGCCATCGGGTTCGCGCGGCCATCGTGTTCGACCCGATCGGCTACATGGATCCCAAGCCGAATACGCAGCGAATTCCGCCGGGGGTCGGGCGGCTCTACCCCGGCCAGGTGGAGCGGCTGCGCGCCCGCGACAATGCCGGGGACGGTGTCGTGGCGATTCATCGCCGGCGATCGACGGCGCTGGCTCGCGTGTGGTCCGAGTGTGCCGCGGCATCGATCGGGCGCGAGCGGGTGGTGATGCTGCGCGACCCGTGCGACCTGCCGATCATCGGCCCCCTTCTCAGGCTCGTGCCGCTGGCGCGCAACTTCTCGCGCAGCGACCATCGGCGATTCTGGGACGCTCGCCTGCCGGCCATCCAGGTCACGAATACCGCCAACTTTCGCAACCCGCACTACCACCGCCCCAGCGACAAGCCCGCGACGCTCGATTACGAGACCCTTGCCGATGTCACGGTGGCCACGGTCCTGGCCGTTCGGCGCCTCGCCGCATGAGCCGCGCGCGCTGGCCGGCTGCTAGACTCCGCGGCCGATGAGCAAGCTCTTCGACCCCTTCACGCCGCTCAACTTCGGCGACCTGTTCACGTTGATGTGGGTGGGCGCCTTCGTGATCCTGGTCGGCGCGATCGTGGTCTACAACGCCGCGCAGCGCATGTACCGCCGCTATCCGGCGATCCTGTCGCTCCACGAGTGGCTCTTCTGGTCGATCATCGTGACCTGGGGCGTGGTGCCGCTGCTGGTCGTCATCCACGTCCCGCTGCTGCTGTTGCTGCTGATCGTGGTGCCGGGGATGGTGGCGGCGGCCTACGCGGCCTTCATCAAGTTCCCCCCGGTCATCGAGGCCGCCAATTCCGAGATCCGTCGTCGCCGCTTCGTCCCGCCGCCGCGCCGCGAGGTGCGGGAGCGCCACAAGCCGACGCCCGCCGGCCGCCGGCGACGCCACCGCTGAAAAGGGGCCGTTCGGCTCTGGTGGGTCCGCTGCGGTCTGAGATGCTCATCTCGACCCGGAGAGGTCAGATGTCGAGGATCTGCGAAAGAACTCGAGAGAGGGAATGCGCAGGAGACGGCGGAGGATTTCTTCGGGTCGCTTTTCGTCCCGATCAGC
>CAZDAV010000104.1:0-4334 GCA_964503725.1 uncultured Steroidobacteraceae bacterium | reverse complement strand
GGTGATCGGCGGCACGCGCAGCTGCCCACCGTCGAGAAGGGCCGTCAGCTCGGGAAGACGCTCGGCTGGCAGCCGGTTCGCGCTTTTGAACGTGACGCCGAGGGGCTCAAAGGCCGCCGCTGCAGCGTCGGGCCGCATCGCGGGCGAGACGACCAGGCCGCCGGGTCGCAGCGCGCGGACCACCGCGCCGACCGTCTCAATGTCGCCGAAGGTCGAGATCACGGCGTCGACCCCCTGGGGGTACCGGGCCTGCAGCGTGTCCGCGACGTCCCCCGCCGCATAGTCGATGTACTCCGCCGCGCCGTACTCGCGCGCCTGCGCGGCACCCGATCCGGCACTGACCGCCACCACCGTCGCGCCGCGCGCCGCCGCCAGTTGCGTCACGAAGCTGCCCACGCCGCCGGTCGCGCCGACAACCACGACCACCTGGGCGGGCAGCGGGTCGGCGGCCTCGATGGCTGCCAGGGCAGTGAGGCCCACAGTCGGCACTACGGCTGCCTCGACGAACCCCAGCGTTGCGGGCCTGGGGGCCACGTCGTCGGCAGAGACGACCGCGTACTCGGCGAACGTGCCGGCCCCGACGAACGGTCTGGCCGAGACGCCGTAAACCGCGTCACCGACGGCGAAGCGATCGACTCCCGGAGCGACTCGCTCGACGACCCCGGCGAAGTCGATCCCCGGCACCAGCGGGAAGCGGTGTTCCATGTAGTCCTTCATCGCGCCCGCGACGTAGAAGGAGTCCATCGGGTTCACAGAAGCGGCGTGGATGGCAACAAGCACCTCGCCCTCGGCCGGCTCGGGGATCGGGACCTCATGGATGGAGCCAGCGGCTCCGAACTCGTCGACGGCGAAGGCGCGCATGGACACTGGGTTCTCCTGGTGGGTTGCGGATGTTGCTTGCGCAACTATCCCAGAGTCTGCGTGTCCACGCAAACCGTCGACCGGCGCTCTCCGTTACGGGCCGTCGACGACGCGCACCGCCGTCACCACGAACTGCTGCCGACAGCTCTCCACGAACGACGCCTGGCCGGTGTAGTACAACTCGGAGCTGTACGACGGACTCCAGCGACAGGAGGCTGCCGCCGGATCGTCGAAATGGCCGGTCACCTCGATCCAGCTCCCGGTCCAGCCCGGATCGATGGCCAGGTCGGGCGCCGTAACGACCTGCCGCCAGCTCCCAGCCTCGGACTTGATCGGTTGCAGAAAGAGGGGGTTGGTCGTCGGGTTGGCCAACCATGCGGGTTCGTATTGGTCCGAGCTCTCCGGCTGGCAGCCGGGGCAACCGACCGACCATGCCCGGAAGGTGAACGGCGCATCTCCGAAGCAGGCGACCGCGATCGCAGGATCGACAGCCATGAAGTCGGCCATGTCCTCGAGCGGGCTGGGGCAATCGTCGCCCAAGGGGCCTGGCACCAGCGGAACGAGCGGGGTCGCCTCCGGCTCCCATGCGCCCGGGCGGACCTCGCGCCAGAAGATCGGGTTCGACCCGCGCACGGTCTGCCGCGACCCCACCACCACCACGCCTGCTGATCCGCCGGCGGCCAGCCGTGGAATCCCCCCGAAGGCACCTGCCGGCAGAGACGCAGGGATCCACCGCGTGCCGTCGGTCGACGTCCAGAGCGACGGCGAATCCGTGGCTCGCTCCCAGACGAATGCCAGGGCACGCTGCCCGTCGCTGATGAGGGCGCTCAGGCCGTAGCCCGCACGGGATGCGTCCACCACTTCCCGATCGGGCCTGTCCCACGCGACCGTGGACCCAGAGATCGCGCCGGTCCAGAAGCTGACGAATCCGTCGTCAGCATCGGTGACGGTGGCGACGATCCGCTCCCCGAGCGTGGTGAGCCGCATATTCACGCCGATGGGACCGTCCGCGACGGTGTGCCAGGTGCGGCCATTGGGCGAGAAGGCCTGCCCGATGACACCAACCGGCGTGTCTCCCCCGATCCACGCGTAGAAGCCGGAGCCGACCGCCGCCACGCGCGGGTAGCCGCCTCCGGAGCGGCCGAGGAGGGGATTGTCACTCTCCCTCCAGCTCAGGCCATCACTCGAGAACCACTCGCTCAACTCCCCGTACCCTTGCCCGGACGCCTCCATCAGGTACCCGCTCTCCGATCCGGCCAGCTGGCCGGCGTAGTCAAGTCCCGGCGCGGCTCCCAGGGAGTCCCAACGCAGCCCGTCCTCGGATCGGAAGATCCAGGTGCTGGGTGTCGTGAACGCACCTCCGACCCACCCGACCGCCAGCCATCCGACGGGACCCCACGCAACGGATGTGACGCTGATCGGTAGATCGACGACCTGCCAGGCGGCGCCGTCGGGCGAGAAGGCCGTAAACGATGGCGAAGCGCGATCGGACATGGACGGGAGGTAGCCGGTCGCCACGAAGCCGTTAGGCCCGGCCGCCAGTCCCCAGACGTCTCCACTCGCCAGGAACGGCTCGGGCATGAGCCGTTCGATGAGGGCGGTCTCGCCGTCGGCCGCCAGGATGAAGCCGCGCGGGCCACCGTCGCTGCTGACCTGCAGCCACCCTGGCTCTTCCGGCACCTCGTCGGCGTATTGGATCTCGCCGGCCTGGAGCAGCTCCGTGGTCTCAGCCCGATCGCTGTCGGGCGATGTCCACAGCGGTTGGTCGACCAGGGCGCGAATCCAGCCGTTGAACTGCCAGGGGGCCGGCTGGGAGGGAGCAGCAGGCGGCGGCGTGCCGGCGATGAGCACGATCTCGAGCGGTCCCGGATCCGGCGTCTGCCGGGGCGACTGGCGCGGTGTCGGCCGGGCGCTGGCCTGAGCGACGGGGCTGGCCGAGGCGGACGGTCCCGCATCGGATCCCAGGAGGTTGCCAGCGGCGATCAGCAGGCCACCCGCCAGCGCGACCACGGCCAGCGCGATGCCGCCGCGCTCGGCGACGGTGTTGGGCGGGCGATTCCCGCCGCTGGTCTCGATGACCGGGAAGTCCGGGGCGCTCATCTCGGCTAGCCGATGTCGTCGTCGAGCTGGCTGGTGTGCATGGCGAGATGTTGCACCTACTCGGATGCGAACGCGTACGTCACCACGACGAGTCGGTCGGCCGCGGACTCGGCGCCCCAGACCTCGCCCTCCCGACCCAGCAGCTGCCGGACGGCGGATGGCACACTCTCGGGTGGGAAGGAGCGGAAGGTGGCGGTCAGCGGGTCGAAGCGGACGATGGCATCCGCCGTGAACTCGGTCAGCCAGACGGCGTCCAGCTCGTCAACGTAGACGGCATACGCCTGTGGCGAGTCCCCGGGAAGTGGCCACTCCTGCCACGAGCCGTCCGACGGGTCGTAGACGGCGACCTGGCCAACGTTCCACTCGGCGATCCAGATCCTGCCTGTTGAGTCCGACCAGGCGCGGCGGACGCCCGCGTCGGCGGTTGGCGGCTCGAGGACGGTGACCTCGCCGCTGTCGATGTCAACCTGCCCGAGGTACGAGCCGGCCAGCGAGGCGAAGTAGATGTCTCCCTCAGGCGTGGCGGTGATGCCATACGGGCCGCTGCCGCGGGGAGCGGCAAAGACCTCGACGTCCCCCGTGGCAGGGTCGACCCGCCCGTACCAGCCGGCCTGGCCGGTGAACCACAGCATGCCGTTGCGGTCGAAGGCGGCCGTGTTGAGGTTGGCACCCGCTGCCTGGGACGGGAGCGGGTACTTTGTGACGACCTCGGTCTCGGGATCGACCCGCAGGATGGCGTTCAGCCCGCTGTCGGTGACCCACGCCGCGTCATCGGGACCGACGATGACGCCATGCGGGGATGAGCCGGCGCCCAGCGGGATCTCGCGGACGTCCCCGCTGTCAGGGTCGAGCCACCCCAACCGTCCCGTGTTCTGGGCCGTGTACCACACCCCGCCGTCGGCGGCAGGCGCGACGTCGTGCGGATGCGTGCCGGCCGGCACCGGGAAGGTCTCGACCTCGAACACCAGCTCACCGGACGACCCGGGCGTGGGATCGGCGCTCGCCGGCGCAACCGCCGACGGGGAGGCGAGGTTCGACGGGGACGCTCCGGTGGTGGGCGGGGGTGACGGCGACGGTGCGATCGAGCACCCGATGACGGCCAGACACAACAGCAGGACGCCGATTTGTCCGCGGCGATATCGCGCAGTCATGCCTGAGACTACCGCCATCGGGCCGGGTCGTTCCACCGCCTACGCGGTGACCTGCGATCCGCGCCGGCCTGGTTCCGGTCTGGCCGTCACTGGAACAATGACCTGGTCACGGATGACGGCCCGACACGACACTCGGCCGGCAGCGTGGTCCTCACGACGGCCCGACACGTCACGAGGTTCACCGCTTGGTCCCTGTGACGGCGGCGCCGGAATCGTGCCGCT
>CAZDAV010000103.1:0-4347 GCA_964503725.1 uncultured Steroidobacteraceae bacterium | reverse complement strand
ATCATCCTGGCCGACACGGCGGCCAACCTGGCGGCCAATGAGCAGGTGCGGCAGGCCTACCTGGGCGAGATCTAGTCTGCGCCGATGGCCGGCGACCCTCCTCCCCGCCGCTCGCCACGCGACTACCGGCCTGACCTGCGCCCGATCCTGATTCTGGGCGGGCTGCTCGTGGCGGTGTTGGTCGGATGGATCCTGATCAGCCCGCTGGTGCTGCCGCCACCCTAGACCGCCACTAGACCGGCCGCCGCGCCCCAAACCCACGGCCGGCGCCGTAGAGGACCAGACCGATGCCGACTGTCGCGGCGGCCAGACCCGGCGAACGCTGCGGCAGCGGCAGGAAGCCAACCGACCACAGCTCCCAGATGCGGTAGCCGAGGGCCGCCCCGGCAACCAGGCCGAGCGCCAGGTAGACCCACGGCGCGTCGAGCACGAATCCCCAGCGGCCGCGCATGTAGCCGATGTCGAGCAGTACCAGGGCGCCCAGCGCCGCCCCGTAGATGACGATCCCCGGGCCCTCCAGCCCGATCCCCGCCGCGGACGGGATCGGCACCCCGTCGATGCTCTCGCCACCCGCCTGCCACCAGGTCAGGAAGCCGGCCGCCACCATCAGCAGGCTGCCGAGCAGGATCGGGAACCGGTAGCGGCCGCCGGCTGCGTCGGCCATGGCTACTCGGGCGTGGCCGGCCCGTAGACCGATGGGCGCAGGACGCCGATGTACGGCAGGTTGCGATAGTGCTCGCCGTAGTCGAGGCCGTAGCCGATCACGAATCGGTCCGGGATGGTGAAGCCCCGATAGTCGATCTCGATCGGCGCCAGCCGACGCGCCGGCTTGTCGAGCAGGCAGCAGATGCGAACCGAGGCGGGCCCCTTGTCGTCCAGGTAGCGAAGCAGGTAGTTCAGCGTCAGGCCGGTATCGATGATGTCCTCCACCACGATCACCTCGCGCCCGGCGATCGAGGTGGAGAGGTCCTTCAGGATCCGCACCTGGCCGCTCGACTCGGTCGAGGCGCCATAGCTGCTCACCTCCATCAGATCGATCGACAGCGGGATCGGCATGGCGCGAACGAGGTCGGCCAGGAAGATGATCGAGCCCTTCAGCACGCTCACGAGCACCGGGTCACGGCCCTCGTAGTCGGCGGCCAGCTGGGCACCGAGCTCCACCACCCGGCCCTGCACCTGTTCGCCGGTGAGGAGCACCTCCTCGACGTCCGCGTGGATCATCGCTCGTCCAGGGGTCCGTTGCCGTTCATGGCCGCCACGTCCGCCAGGAACTCGAGCCGCCCGTACTTGACCATCAGCGCCCGGAAGTCACGCGCGTAGAAGAGCTTCACGCGCACCTCGGGATAGAGCTGACGAAGCCAGCGCAGCTTTCGGTTCTTCTTGCGCACCAGCGCCTGCCGCAGCGTGGTCAGCTCCAGGTACAGATCGATATCGGGCAGGTAGAAATCCGGGGAGAACGACTCGACGACCGCGCCGTCTGCGTTCCAGGAGATGGGGAAGATGTCGGGTTCGTACCGCCATGCGACACCGTAGAAGTCGAGGATTCTCGCCAGCTCCGCTTCGCTCTGGTGAGCGAAGCGCGGCGAGCTTTTCGTCAGCGTCGCCGCCACTGCTCCCCGATCGTACCTGCCCGCCGGGCCCCTGGCGCCATCCGGGGCGAGTATAGCCCGACAACTTATCCACAGGTCGCCCCCGAGCGCGGCGGTTTGTGGATAACTCAACTTGCCGCCTCCCGGCCCGGCTGGTACGGTGGTCGTCCTGCTTCCCCGGCGGCCGAGTACGGTAACCGGGCACTGCGCGGGGCCGATGCGAAAGCCGGCCGACCCACCGCCCGTGACCGGGAAGACTGAAACGCCACCGGAGAGGCATTTTCATTTGCCCACGACCGATGACCGGGCGGCCGCGCAGACGATGGCGGCGCTCGACGGACTGCTCGCGGACGCGCCTGGGCTCGCCGCCGTGCTGCCGCCTGGATTCGCAGATGCCATCCGCCGATTCGTGACGCTCCTGCTCGCCGCCAACCGGCAGCTCAACCTGACGCGGGTCACCGATCCTGACGACGTCGCCCGGCTGCACCTGCTCGACTCGCTCGCCGCGCTGCCGATCCTGGACGCTACCGCCCCGAGCGAGGTCGTCGACCTTGGCTCGGGTGGTGGCCTGCCCGCCATCCCCCTGGCGATCGCCCGGCCCCGGATTCGCTGGACGCTGGTCGAATCGGTCGGCAGGAAGGCGGCCGCGCTGCAGGCGATCGCGGATGCTCTCGGGCTGGCCAACGTCGCAGTGATCGCCGAGCGAGCCGAGGTCATGGGCCGCGACCCGCGCCATCGGGAGCGCTACCCGATGGTGACGGCGCGGGCCTGTGCCCCGCTCCCGGTGCTGGCCGAGCTGGCACTCCCGTTGCTGAAGATCGGCGGCACCCTGCTCGCCTGGAAGGGGCCGCTGAGCGAGCGTGACGACGAGGTCCGCCACGGTCGCGTGGCGATCCGGGAGGTCGGCGGTGGTGGGCTCGCGATGGTGGGCACCGGCCTCCCGGCGCTCGGCGGTCACACCTTCGTCACGGTCGCCAAGCAGCGTTCAAGTCCGGCCCGATTCCCCCGCCGGCCGGGAGAGCCGAGCCGCCGGCCGCTCGGCTGACCCTCGGTATACTCCGAGCCCCATGCGCCTCGCCGTCCTGTCGGACATCCACGCCAATCTCGCCGCGCTCGACGCCGTCTGCGACGACCTGCCCACGGTCGACGAGGTCTGGGTGCTGGGCGACATCGTCGGGTATGGCCCGCAGCCGAACGAGGTGATTCGCCGCCTCCAGGAGCTCGGCGCGAAGGCCGTCATCGGCAACCACGACGGGGCGGCGATCGGCACGGTCGACGCCAGCTGGTTCAACCCCGATGCCGCGGCCGCCATCCGCTGGACGGCGAGCGTGCTGGACGGCACGTCGACCGCATACCTCGCCAAGCTGCCGCAGGTCCAGCGCGAAGGCGAGTTGACGGCCGTCCACGGCTCCCCTCGCCAGCCGATCTGGGAGTACATCACCGACGCCGGGATCGCATCGGCCAACCTCGACGCCTTCTCGACCCGCCATTGCCTGTACGGCCACACCCACCTGCCGGTCATCTACCGCGCCGACGGGTCGCGCATGACGGTTGTCCCTGCCACCACCGGGACCGCGATCACCGTCGACGCACGGCGGTCGCTGATGAACCCGGGGAGCGTGGGGCAGCCCCGCGACGGCAACCCCGATGCCTCGTACCTGCTGCTCGACCTTGCGGCGGGGCGAGCCGAGTTCCGCCGCGTGCCCTATGACGTCGCCCTGACCCAGCGCCTGATGCGGGAGCTGGACCTCCCGCGCTGGCTGATCGAGCGGCTCCCGCTGGGCCGCTGAGGCCCGTAGGATATCGGTCGCATGATCTTCGGCCGACGCGAGAAGCGTCCCGCTCTCCTCACCTTCGACCGCATCCTGGTTCCGCTGGCCGGCACCGAGGCCGATGACGCGGCGCTGCGCCTGACCGCCATCCTGCTGGCGGCGACCCCGGCCCAGGCAATCCTGCTGCACGTGATCGAGATCCCGTTCGAGCGGCAGCTGGACGCGCAGGACCCCGCCGCCGTCGCCTTCGCCGACGAGGCCATTGGGCGCGGCGAGGCGTTCCTGGCCGAGCACGAGGTCCAGGTGCAGACCGGGATCGCGCAGGCGCGGGCGGCAGGAGCTGCGATCGTGGACGAGGCGATCGAGCGGCGTGCCGACCTGATCGTGATGGGACTACGCTATAAGAAGCGTTTCGGCGGAGGCTGGGATGCGGGGCGCACCGTCCCGTACGTCATGCGCAACTCGACGGCGCCGGTCTGGTGCCTGCGGGCCGAGACGGAGGAGCTGGCACACACGCCATGAGGGTGATCATCATCGGCTGCGGTCGCGTCGGCGCAAGGACCGCCGCCGAGCTCGACGCGCGCGGCGACCACGTCACCGTGATCGACATCGAGCAGCGCGCCTTCATCCGCCTCCCCGGCACCTTTGCCGGCATCACGGTGCGCGGCAGCGGGACCGACGAGGACATCCTGCGTGGGGCCGGGGCCGATCTTGCCGAGCTGCTCATGGCGCTCACCGAGGGCGATAACCGGAATGCGCTGGCGGCACAGCTCGGCAAGCACATCTTCGGCATCCCGCGGGTCATCGCCAAGATCAACGATCCGCTGCGGGCCGAGGCGTATCGCACGCTCGGGCTGGAGACGATCTGCCGCACGGTCATCCTGGCCGATGCCCTGGTCAAGGCTGCCGCGGAGGGCGCTGACGCCACCGACGGCGCCGTGCTGCCACCCACGGCGGAGCCGCGGCAGGGCGTGCCACCGGCCGGT
>CAZDAV010000102.1:0-4384 GCA_964503725.1 uncultured Steroidobacteraceae bacterium | reverse complement strand
CGGCTGGGCCCCGTGACGACCGGCGCAGTGGCTGCCGGCGTGGGCGAAGGAGTCGGCGTCGGGGAAGGTGCCGCGGAGCGGCACTCCGGGCCGGTCGATGTCGGCGATCCGTTCGGCGACGCTTCGCCCACGGGCGCGCTCTCGGTCGAGACGGACGAACAGCCAGCCACCAACAGGAGCATGAGCGGCACTGCCAGGCGACAAAGCCTGACACCCCGGAAACGATCCGACAGTCCAACGTGACCGACAGCTGTCACAGGTGGCGTCTTCGCTTCGGCCATGCGCGACGAGTATGTCGGGTTACGGACCGAAGAAGAGCTCCAGCCACTGCTCGAGCATCGGCTTCGGCGGCGCGGGCCTCGCCACGAGGGCCGGAGGAAGTGCGGCCTCGGCGCCCGGCGGGATGATCAGCACGTTCTCGCCCGGGAAGCCCAGGTTGAGGAGGCGGCGCGCCTCCGCCGCGATGAACGCATCGCTCTGCAGGTATTGGAGCTCCTGGCGAAGCGCCGCGTTGCGCTCCTCCATGGCCGCGATGTCGGCGCGGACCGCATCGGCATCTTGCCCGATCGACCAGCTGGCGTAGACCTGGCGCCCCACCTGCACCGCCAGAAAGGTGCCGATGATCAGGAGCACCGCGATCCAGGCGATCCCGCCGCGCGATGCCGGGATGCGAATGCGAACCGGTCGCTCCGTCGGCGCTTGGCGCGGCGCGCGCATCTCCAGGCTCGTCATCGTCCCCGCAGCCTAGCACTGCACTTTTCCACCGTGCAAGGCGATCGCGGCAGAGTTATCCACATTGCGGAGCTCGGGCGAGCGGGCTCGTGGTACGGTAATGCGAACGGGTGTTCTGTTTCATGAACACCGAGCCGCAGGAGACGCCGATGCTGCTTGACCGCCCGACCTCCGCCGACGAGGCGATCGCCGCATTCCTGTCGGACCCATCGCTTGAGCCGCTGCTGGCCGCTCACCGCGTGCTCGAGCCGCTGCCGCCGCGCCACGCACCGTGGCCGGATGGCCTCGATCCCCGCCTGGTCGCCGCCCTCCACTCGCGCGGCGTGGAGGCGCTGTACACCCACCAGGCCGCCGCGCTGCAGGCGATCCGTGCCGGCCGCAATACCTGCGTCGTCACCCCGACCGCGTCCGGCAAGACGCTCTGCTACAACCTTCCGGTCCTCGACGCGGTGGCGCGCGATCCGGCCGCCCGCGCGCTCTACCTGTTCCCGACCAAGGCGCTGGCCGCCGACCAGCTGGTCGAGCTGCGGGCCCTGGCGGAGGCGGCGGAGCTGGATCTGCGGACGAGCACCTACGACGGCGACACGCCGGCATCGGTGCGCAGCGTCGTGCGCTCGGCCGGGCAGGTGGTGATCAGCAACCCGGACATGCTGCATGCCGCGATCCTTCCGCACCATACGAAGTGGTTCAAGCTGTTCGAGAACCTGCAGTTCGTGGTCATCGACGAGCTGCACACCTACCGCGGCCTGTTCGGCAGCCACCTGGCCAACGTCATTCGCCGCCTGCGGCGCATCTGCCGCCACTACGGCTCGGATCCGGTCTTCATCTGCGCCAGCGCCACCATCGCCAACCCCGGCGAGCTGGCCGAGCGGCTGATCGAGGCGCCGGTCGAGCTGATCGACGACAACGGGGCGCCGCGCGGCCGCCGGCACGTGCTGATCGTCAACCCGCCGATCGTGAATGCACCGCTCGGCATCCGCGCCAGCTCGCTGCTCACCGCGCAGCGCATCGGCGAGCGGCTGATCCGGGATGGGGTGCAGACGATCCTCTTCGCCCGCAGCCGGACCAGCGTCGAGGTGCTGACCACCTATCTGCGCGAGGCACTCCCCTCTCCCCCCGGCCACCAATCGCCGATCCGTGGGTACCGCGGCGGCTACCTGCCCAATGAGCGACGCGACATCGAGCGCGGCCTGCGCGACGGTCGGGTGCGCGGCGTGGTGGCCACCAACGCCCTCGAGCTGGGGATCGACATCGGTGGGCTCGACGCGGCGATCAGTGTCGGCTATCCGGGCACCATCGCGTCAACCTGGCAGCAGATGGGTCGCGCCGGACGACGTTCGGGCACCAGCCTCAGCATCATGGTCGCCTCATCGGCGCCGATCGACCAGTTCCTGGCCAGCCACCCGGACTACTTCTTCGACCGCTCCCCCGAGCACGGCCTCGTCAACCCGGACAACCTGCACCTGCTGCTCGACCACCTCAAGGCCTCGGCCTTCGAGCTGCCGATCCCATCGGCCGAGCAGTTCGGGCTGCCCGAGACGGCGACACTGCTCGAGGTGCTGGAGGAGGACGGCTTCCTGCGTCGCGCCGGGGACGATCGGTACTACTGGAGCCAGGAGAACTTCCCGGCGAGCTCCTTCAGCCTGCGGAGCGCAGCGCAGGAGAACGTGGTGATCGTCGACACCACGGGAGACCACGCCAGGGTCATCGGCGAGGTCGACATCTTCGCGGCACCGATGCTGGTGCACGAGCAGGCGATCTACATCCACGAGGGCGCCCAGTTCCACGTCGATCGGCTCGATTGGGCCGAGCGCAAGGCGTATGTCACGGCCGTCGACGTCGACTACTACACCGATGCCGACCTGGGCGTGACCCTCAAGGTGCTGGATGTCTTCGACGAGACCGATCCCGCCGCCGGCGCGGTGCGCCAGCGCGGCGAGGTGATGGTCGCCTGGCACGCCACCCTGTTCAAGAAGATCAAGTTCCACACCCACGAGAACGTCGGCTGGGGACCGATCAACCTGCCCGAGCAGCAGATGCACACCGCCGCCACCTGGCTGGTGATCCCCGATGAGGCGGCCGCAAAGTTTGATCGCGACACCCTCGACGGGGCGCTGATCGGCCTTGCCCGCCTCGCGCGCAACACGGCGCCGCTGCTGCTCATGTGCGACGTTCGCGACCTCGGCGTGCTGGCCCAGGCACAGGCCCCGTTCACCGGCCGGCCGACCCTCTACCTGTACGACGCGGTCCCGGGCGGGGTGGGCCTCAGCGAGCGACTCTTCAGCCTGGCCCATGAACTGGTCTCCGCGTGTCGCGACCTCGTGGTCGGCTGCCCGTGCGTGGATGGCTGCCCGTCGTGCGTCGGCCCCTCGACCGAGGTCGGCGCGCGGGGCAAGGCGGCAGCCGGGGAGCTGCTGGCGGCGCTGGATTGAGTGTGCGGACGCTCACCGACCGCCTCGCCGAGCTTCGCACCCTGCGGGGAGGTGCCGACGCAGCGACTCCGTCCCGGCTCCCGGAGGACCGGTCCGCCGCGCTGGCACGCTGGTTCGGAGCGCGCCTGCTCGTCGCCGCGGAAGGGTCCGCGGTGGTGGTCGAGCGTCGCATCCCGCTCCCGGAGAACGTAGCGGCGCGGTTGACCGCGCTGGCGCCGGCGAGTTACTTCGACACCGAGACGACCGGGCTGTCGACGGGTGCCGGGACGGTCGTCTTCCTGGCCGGCATCGGCAGGGTCGTCGCGGGTCGGCTGGTCGTTCGGCAGCTGCTGCTGCCCGACTACCCCCACGAGGCGGCACTCCTGCGCCAGGTGGCGGCGGAGCTCGCGGAGCTGCCTCGGGTGGTGACCTACAACGGACGTGGCTTCGACCTTCCGCTGCTCACCACCCGCCTGACCGTGCACCGGCTCTTCAGGGAGCTGGCGGCGCTGCCAGAGCACCATGATGACCTGCTGCCCGTGGCGCGGCGCCTCTTCCGCAGGCCGCTCGGCGGAGCACGGCTGGCCGACGTGGAGGCGGGAGTGCTGGGCGTGCAGCGGTCTGGCGACTGCCCGGGCAGCGAGGTTCCGTCGCGCTATTTCAGCTACCTGCGCGGCGGCCCGCCGGAACTGCTCGCCGACGTGCTCGACCACAACCTGCAGGACATCGTCTCGCTCGCGCTGCTCGAAGCAGAGGTCGTCGGCCTGCGCTCCGGTGGCTGGCGCCTTGCCCCCGTGCTGGACTCGCACGGCATGGCGGTCGAGTTGCTGCGCCACGGAGCGACCGACGAGGCACTGGCCGTGGTCGAGTCGGCCATGCTGCCCGGATCGGACCAGGAGCAGGCCCACCGCCTGCGTCGCATGGCCAGCCGCCTGCTCCTGGGTGCCGGCGAAGTCGACCGCGCCGAGGAGCTGTGGACCGCCGCGACCCGACGGGCGTCGACCGATGCTGCCGCCGCCTGGCTCGAGGTCGCTCGCATACGCGAGCGCCATCGGGGGGACCTGCGCGGTGCGTTGGAGGCGGCGGCGACCGCCTCGCGCGTCCTCGATATCGCCTTCGCGCTCGGTCGCGGCGGCGGGATGCTGGCGCTGGGCCGGATCCGGCTGCGGGTCGAGGCGAGGCTGCGACGTCTGCGACGCTGGGTGGCAGCAGCTGAGCGGCGCGCCCTGCGCGGGGTCCCC
>CAZDAV010000101.1:0-4396 GCA_964503725.1 uncultured Steroidobacteraceae bacterium | reverse complement strand
GCTCCACCTGCTGCAACATCACCGATGTCGGGGTCGACCCCTGCGCCTTCTGCTCGGACGACCGGCGCGATGCGACCCGCATCTGCGTCGTCGAGGAGCCGCTTGACGTGCTGGCCATCGACCGGACGGGGGAGTACCGCGGGCGCTACCACGTGCTGCACGGCGCCATCAGCCCGATCGACGGGATCGGTCCGGAGCAGATCCGCGCTCGCGAGCTGGTGGTGCGGGTCGCGGTCGGCGGCATCGACGAGGTGATCCTGGCCACGAACCCGAACCTGGAGGGCGAGGCCACCGCCATGTACCTGGCCGATCTGCTCGCCCCGCACGTGCCGCTCGTGTCGCGCATCGCCCGCGGCCTGCCGGTCGGCGGCGACCTCGAATATGCCGACGACGTGACCTTGATCCGTTCGCTCCAGGGCCGCCGCCAGGTCGATCGCGGGTGAGGTAGCCTTCGAGCATGAGCGAGGACTTCTTCCCCGCGGTCCCGGCGCGGATCCCGTTCGGCGGCGTCGGGTCTGACGACCCGCTCGCATTCAGGGTGTACCAGCCGGATCGGCTCGTCCTCGGCAAGCGGATGGAGGACCACCTGCGGATCGCGGTCTGCTACTGGCACTCCTTCAACTGGCCGGGCTCCGATGTCTTCGGCGCCGGGACGTTCGATCGGCCCTGGCTCGCGCCCTCGGCCGACCCGATGGCGGCCGCCCGACAGAAGCTGGACGCCGCCTTCGAGTTCTTCGCCAAGCTGGGCATTCCCTTCTTCTGCTTCCACGATCGGGATATCGCGCCCGATGGGCGAACCTTCGCCGAGTCGGTGGCCAACCTTCACGCCATCCTCGAGGATGCGCAGGCGCACATGGCCCGCACCGGGGTACGCCTGCTGTGGGGAACCGCGAACCTGTTCAGCCACCCGCGCTACGCCGCCGGTGCTGCAACCAACCCCGATCCCGAGGTCTTCGCCTACGCGGCGGGCCAGGTCAAGGTCATGCTCGAGGCGACCCACCGCCTCGACGGCGCCAACTACGTCCTGTGGGGCGGTCGCGAGGGATACGAGACGCTGCTGAATACCGACCTGGCGCGCGAGGAGCAGCAGTTCGCCCGCTTCCTGGGGCTCGTCGCGGAGCACAAGCACAAGATCGGCTTCAAGGGGACGCTGCTGATCGAGCCGAAGCCGCAGGAGCCGACCAAGCACCAGTACGACTACGACGCCGCGACGGTCCACGGCTTCCTCGTGCGTCACGGTCTCGAGGGCGAGTACCGCCTCAACCTGGAAGCGAACCACGCCACTCTCGCGGGACACAGCTTCCACCACGAGGTCGCGACGGCGGTTGCGCAGGGGATCTTCGGAAGTGTCGACGCGAACCGCGGCGATGAGCAGAACGGCTGGGACACCGACCAGTTCCCGAACTCGGTCGATGAGCTCTCCCTCGCCCTGTACGAGATCCTTCGGGGTGGCGGCATGGCGACCGGCGGCTTCAACTTCGACGCGAAGCTCCGGCGCCAGAGCATCGCCCGCGACGACCTCTTCCACGGCCATGTCGGTGGCATCGACACGCTGGCCCGCGCCCTCCTCGTCGCGGCGGCCATGGTGGAGCGGGGGACGCTCGACCAGCACCGCGAGGCACGCTACGCTGGCTGGAGCGGCCCGCTCGGGACCTCCGTACTGGATCGGACGGCGACGCTCCAGTCACTCGCCGACGCCGCGCTCGCCGGCGAGATAGACCCGACGCCGCGCTCGGGTCGTCAGGAGATGCTCGAGAACGTGGTGAACCAGGCGATCTGGGAGGTGGATGCGACCGCCGGCGGCGGCGCGCCGGACTGACGCGGGTGAGCCTCGTCCTCGGCATCGACGTCTCGACGACGGCGACCAAGGCCATCCTGGTCGACAAGGTCGGGGCAGTCCGCGGGATCGGCACCGCCGAGTACGACGTGTCGATGCCCCAGCCGCTTTGGAGCGAGCAGGACCCGGCTGCCTGGTGGGAGGCCGCGGGGGTGGCGATCCGGGCCGTGCTGGCCGCCGCGGGCGTGTCGGGGACCGACGTCCAGGCCGTTGGACTGACCGGACAGATGCACGGCGCGGTGCTGCTCGACGACGGCGGTGCGGTGCTGCGGCCGGCGATCCTCTGGAACGACCAGCGGACAGCCGCCGAGTGCGACGAGATCCGGGCGGCGGTGGGGCCCGATCGGCTGATCGAGATCACCGGCAACGACGCGATCGCCGGCTTCACCGCTCCCAAGCTGCTGTGGGTCCGGCGCCACGAGCCGGAGACCTGGTCCCGCCTGGCACACGTGCTGCTGCCGAAGGACTACCTCCGCTACCGGCTCACGGGTGAATATGCGATGGACAAGGCCGATGGGTCCGGGACGCTGCTGTTCGACCTCGCGGCACGGAGCTGGTCGCCGGAGGTACTCGCGGCCCTTGGTCTCGACCCGGCGTGGCTTCCGCCGACGTTCGAGGGACCCGAGGTCAGCGGCCGAGTCACCCGATCGGCTGCCGAGGCGACCGGCCTGCGGGAAGGCACTCCCGTGGTGGCGGGCGGCGGCGACCAGGCGGCCAACGCCGTGGGAGTGGGCGCCGTCTCCGAGGGAACCGTGGCGCTCTCGCTCGGGACATCGGGCGTCATTTTCGCCACGACCAACGCGCCGCTGCATGAGCCGCACGGCCGGGTGCACGCCTTCTGTCATGCAGTCCCGGGCCGATGGCATCTGATGTCGGTGATGCTCTCGGCCGCCGGCAGCCTCCGCTGGTTCCGCGACGCACTTGCCCCCGGCGAGGCGTTCGGAGACCTGGCTGCCTCGGCGGCGGAGGTCGAAGCGGCCTCGGACGGGCTCTTCTTCCTGCCGTACCTCTCCGGCGAGCGGAGCCCCTATCCGGATCCGCTGGCCCGCGGCGCCTTCGTGGGTCTCGCGCTTCGGCACGACCGGCGCCACCTGGTGCGCGCCGTGATGGAGGGCGTGGCATTTGGACTCCGCGACGGGCTCGATCTCATGCTCGAGGCAGGGATGGTGCGCCCCCGCGAGATCCGGGCCTCCGGTGGCGGCCTCGCCAGCCCCGCGTGGCGACAGATCCTGGCTGACGTGCTGGATGCCGAGCTGGCGACCACGTCGACGACCGAGGGGGCGGCGTACGGGGCGGCGCTGCTGGCCGCGGTGGGCGTGGACTGGTTCCGGAGCGTCGAGGCAGCGTCGCAGGCCCTCGTCGCAGCCACGCCATCGGCCGCACCGGGACCGGAGGGGGAGCGGTACGCCGAGGCGCACAGCATCTACCGCGAGCTGTACCCGGCCCTGGCGCCTACCTTCAAACGGATCTGAGCGTCAGGAGCCGCGCAGCTCGAGATCGGCGAGCTCCTTCTGGGTCACCTCGTCGGGCTTCTTGCCCAGGATGATCATGCCCAGCACGTGGTCCGGCGTGACGTCGGCCTTGTCGACGACGCCCACGACCTTGCCGTGGTACATGACGGCGATGCGGTCTGACAGGTCGAACACGTCGTGGATATCGTGGCTGATCAGGAAGATGCCGATCCCCTCGGCCTTCAGCTGGCGGATGAGATCCCGCACCTGTGCGGTCTCACCCGGCCCGAGCGCCGCAGTTGGCTCGTCCATGATCATGATCCGCGCGTTGAAGTGCACGGCCCGGGCGATGGCCACCGCCTGGCGCTGGCCGCCCGAGAGTGACGACACCGCGGTGGTGAACCGCGTGAAATGGGGGTTCAGACGGGCCATCACCTTGCGGGTCTGATCCTCCATCGCCGAGTCGTCGAGGTCTCCCAGGCGGGAGGTCAGCTCACGACCGAGGAACAGGTTGGCCGGTGCATCGAGGTTGTCGGCCAGCGCCAGGGTCTGGTAGATCGTCTCGATCCCATATGCCTTGGCGTCGCGAGGGTTGGTGATGGTCGCGATCTGCCCATCAATGAGAATCTCGCCTGAGTCCGCCTTCCGCGCGCCAGAGAGCGCCCGCATCAGGGTCGACTTGCCGGCGCCGTTGCCGCCCACCACGCCCACCACCTCGCCGGCGTGCAGGTCGATGCTCACGTCCTCAACCGCGTGCACGCCGCCGTACGAGACGCGGATGTTGCGCATCTCCACCAGCGGGGCCACAGCCGCCTCGGTCGTCATTAGTGTGCGGCTACTTCGCTCGACGCCGGTTGTAGGTATCGAATCCGACGGCGACGACCAGCACGACGCCGGCCACGATGTTCTGGACCGCCGAATTCACGCGCGTGAAGTTGAGCCCGTAGGCAAGGGTCTGCATGACCAGGGCACCCAGCACCGCACCCGGGATGGTGCCGATGCCGCCGGCGAGCGAGGTGCCGCCCACCACCGCGGCGGCGATCACGTACAGCTCGTTGCCCTGCCCGATGTCGAGGGTGGAGCCGTTGAGGCGCGCGGCCGCGATCGC
>CAZDAV010000100.1:0-4408 GCA_964503725.1 uncultured Steroidobacteraceae bacterium | reverse complement strand
GAAGCCGCCCAGGTAGCCGATGCTGGCGCGCAGCGCGCCGTCGGGGGCCAGGCCTGATGACCCGTCCGCGAAGACGCCAAGGCCGGCGGCCCCGGCTGCGACGTAGAGCAGCATCGCGGCGAGGCCCAGCCGCCAGCCGAGGACCGTCCCAACCACCAGCACCGCGGCGGTCTGGAACGTGTACGGCACGAGCGGGTTCCACGGGGCGAACCAGACCAGCTGGGCCGAGAGCGCGGTCAGTCCAGCGCCCGCCAGGACGAGCACCGCGGCGCGCATGGCGCTGGTGGCCCCTGAACCCTGCCACGGCACGACGACGTCAGCCAGGGTCGCGGCCGGGACGCGGGGCGCGAGGGCGCCTGACTGCGTGATCATGGGCGGGACTCCTCCTGCGTGGCTGCCTTCTCCAGGCTCGCGATGGTACCGCGCCGATCAACCGCTGAGCAGCCCCTCGCTACGGTAGACTTCGCCCTGTCCTTTAAGCCCGGCACTGCGATGCCGGAAAGGAGCGAACGTGCGAACCCTGTCCCGCCCATCGACGACGCCACCCGCCCCGGAGCGGCCGGCGTCGTTTTCGCGTCCCGGGCTGCTGGCCCTGGAGGGCGGCACGATCCATCACGGGCGGCTGCGGGGATCCGCCCTGCCGGCGCAGGGTGACCTCATCTTCTCGACCGCCGCCACCGGCTGGGGCGAGATCCTCACCGACCCCTCGTATGCCGGCCAGATCGTGGTGCTCACGCACCCGATGGCGGGCAGCTACCGGATCGCGGCCGACGAGCTTGAGTCGGACCGTGTCCATCCCCGCGCCCTCGTGGTGACGCGCCTGGTCACGCCGCCCGCCGGGCCGGGGCGATCCCTCGAGGAGCTGCTGGTCGAGGCCGGCATCCCAGCCCTGGAGGGGATCGATACGCGGGCGCTGACCCTCCAACTCCGGCGCGGGGCGGCGCGCCGGGCGGTGATCCGCGACGCCGACGACGAGCCCTCGGCCGTGGACGAGGCGCAGGCAACGCCCGCGTGGGAAGCGGTCGACCACGTGGCATCCGTCTCTACGCCGCGCCGGTACGTCCTTCCTGCACACGCTCCACGGCGTGCACGGGCGGTGCTCGTCGACTTCGGTGTCAAGCGCTCGCTGCTGCTCGCCCTCACCTCGCGCGGCCTGGAGGTCGTCGTGCTACCCCATGACGCAACGGCCGAAGCGGTGGCGGCAGAAGACCCGAACCTGGTGGTCCTCTCCCCGGGTCCCGGCGACCCGGCGCAGATGGCAGCGCAGATCGAGACGACGCGGCAGTTGGCCGCGGCGGCCCTGGATGGCGGTCCGCCCGTGCTCGGCATCTGCCTCGGTCACCAGCTGCTGGCGCTGGCGGCGGGAGCGACGACCCATCGCCTGGCGGTCGGGCACCACGGCGGCAACCACGCGGTGCTGGAGCTGGCGACGGGACGGGTCGACATCGGGGCCCACAACCACGAGGTCGAGGTGGTCGATGGGCCGGCGCTGGCGGCGGCCGGCTATCGGGTCAGCCACCGTGACCTGAACGACGACACCGTGGAGGGTCTGGTTCACGAATCGGGACGGATCGCATCGGTCCAGTTCCATCCCGAAGGGGCTCCCGGACCGATCGATGCGGCCCGCGTCTTCGACGTGGCACTCGAGCGCGCCACGGCATGACGGACCCGCGCCGGGTGCTGGTCATTGGCTCCGGCCCGATCGTCATCGGCCAGGCAGCGGAATTCGACTATGCGGGCGTGCAGGCCTGCCTGGCGCTGCGCGGCGAGGGCGTGGAGACCGTCCTCGTCAACTCGAACCCGGCCACGGTCATGACCGATCCCGACGTGGGCGGCACGGTGGTGATCGGCCCGTTGACGGTCGAGCACCTGACCGCCGTGATCGCGGCGCACCGGCCGGACGCGCTGCTCCCAACCCTCGGCGGACAGACCGGCCTGAACCTGGCCGTGGCGCTGGACGATGCCGGCATCCTGGAGCGATATGGCGTGCGTGTCCTCGGGACGCCCCTGGCCGCGGTGCGCGCAGCCGAGGATCGGGGCGGCTTCCGCGAGCTGGTGATGCGCATCGGCGAGCCGGTGCCTGAGAGCGCCGTGGTCGAGACCATCGAGGATGGGCTCCGCTTCTTCGAGGAGCTGGGCGCCGCTGTCGTGGTGCGCCCCGCCTTCACCCTCGGCGGCGGCGGCGGCGGGTTCGCCGGCACACCTGAGGAGGCGAGGGAGCGGATCGGCGCCGGGCTGGCGATGAGCCCCATCGGCCAGGTGCTGGTCGAGCGCAGCCTGCGCGGTTGGGCCGAGATCGAGTTCGAGGTGCTGCGCGACGCGTCCGACACCGCCATCGCCATCTGCGGCATGGAGAACATGGATCCGATGGGCGTGCACACCGGCGACTCGATCGTGGTGGCGCCCATCCAGACCCTGCCCGATCCGCTCGTCCAGGCGCTGCGCCGCTGCGCGCTCAAGATCGTGCGTGAGCTGCGACTGGAGGGCGGCTGCAACGTGCAGCTGGCCGTGAGTCCGGCCGCCGACGACTACCGGGTCATCGAGGTCAACCCGCGGGTCAGCCGCTCATCCGCCCTGGCCTCGAAGGCGACCGGCTACCCGATTGCGCGGGTCGCCGCGCTGATTGCCCTCGGTCGGCGCCTGCACGAGATGCCAAACCCCGCCACCGGAATCGGCTCGGCGGCCTTCGAGCCGGCCGTCGACTACGTCGTCGTCAAGCTGCCGCGCTGGCCGTTCGACAAGTTCCCGGCCGCGGACCGTGCGCTGGGGATCCAGATGAAGGCGACCGGCGAGGCGATGGGGATCGACCGCGAGTTCGGCTCCGCGCTGCTCAAGGCAATCCGCTCGCTCGAGCCGCGCGGGCGCGGCTGGTTGTGGGAGGCGGCGGAGTGGGGCCTCTCGCATCGGGCCCCCGATGATCTCGCGGCCTTCCTGGAGCCGACCGACATGCGGCTGTGGCGGATGGTCGCGCTCCTGCGCCATGGCTGGACCGATGCGGCCGGGCTGAGCGCCGTCACCGGCATCGCGCCGTGGTTCAGCGAGCGGCTGGCCGAGCTGGTCGAGGCGGAGGCCGCGCTGGTCGGGGCTCCGCTGCTCGACGCCAAGCGAACCGGCTTCGGCGACGCGGAGATCGCGACGCTCTCCGGCGTGCCGGCGGTGGCGGTGCGGCGGGCGCGCGTTCGGGCGGGGATTGCCCCGGCCTACCGACGGGTGGACACCTGTGCCGGCGAGTTTCCGGCCGAGACGCCCTACTTCTACTCCTCGTATGCGCAGTCCGAGGTGCCGCCGCCGACCGAGCGGCGCAGCGTCATCGTGGTCGGTTCGGGACCGATCAGGATCGGGCAGGGGATCGAGTTCGACTACTGCTCGGTTCGCGCGGCGTGGGCGATCCGCGAGATGGGCCTTGACGCGGTGGTCATCAACAACAATCCGGAGACCGTGTCGACCGACTACGACGCCTGCTCACGGCTCTACTTCGAGCCGCTTGACGCCGAGTCCGTGCTCGACGTCATCGACCACGAGCGGGCGCTGACCGGGGAGCCGCCGCACGTCGTGCTCACGTTCGGCGGACAGACGGCGATCGACCTGGCCAAGGACCTGGCCTATGCCGATGTGCCGATCGCGGGGCTGACCGCCGAGGCGATCGAGCTGACCGAGGATCGCGAGCACTTCGCCATGCTGCTCGATGAGCTGGGGATTGCCGGGCCCCGGGGAGTGCTGGCGGCGGACGCGGAGGCGCTGCGGGCCGCCATTCGCGAGCTTGGCCTGCCGCTCATCGTGCGGCCGTCATGGGTCATCGGTGGCCGCGGGATCGCCGTCCTGCGCGGGGAACCGGATGTTGCGAAGCTGCTGGCGACCGAGATCGGCTGGCCGCTGCGAGTCGACGAGATGCTCGAGGGCGTCGAAGTGGATGTTGACGTGATCAGCGATGGTCGGGACTGGTGCGTGCCCGGCCTCCTGGAGCAGCTCGACCCGCCGGGCGTCCACTCCGGGGACTCGGTGGCGGTGCTGCCGCCCCAACATCTGTCACGGGCCGTGCAGGAGCGCGCGGCGGAGACGGCCGGTCAGATTGCCCTCCGCCTCGGCGTGCGCGGGATGCTCAACGTGCAGATGGTCATCGCCGGGGAGCGGGTGGTGGTCATCGAGGCCAATCCGCGGGCCAGCCGCACGGTGCCGATCGTGGCCAAGGCCACCGGGCGCGACGTCGTCGGCGCCGCGGTGCGCTGTGCGCTGGGCGCGACCCTGGACGAGGTGGGCTGGCAGCCGGGCTTGGCGCCGGATGGGTCGCTCGTCGCGGTGAAGGTGCCGGTCGGCTCGCTGTGGCGCCTCCCCGGGGTCGATGCAGCGCTCGGTCCGGAGATGCGCTCGACCGGCGAGGTGCTGGGCCTGGCCCCGGGATTCGAGCACG
>CAZDAV010000099.1:0-4447 GCA_964503725.1 uncultured Steroidobacteraceae bacterium | reverse complement strand
CTGATGACGTCCTTCATCTCGGCCAGCATGTCGAAGAAGCGGCGGATGCCCGATGGCTGGAGCGAGCGGACCTTCTCCGACAGGAAGTCCGCCGGCGGGCGGGCGACGCGCGGCGCGGCGGCAGGCTCGGTGGTCATCGTGCCGGAGTGTAATCCTCGCTAGGCTTGCGGCGTGCACCCCGTCGGAGTGGTCCTGGCGCTCCTGCTGCTGGTTGCGTTGCTCGCCGTCACCGCCCGGCGCATCGGGGTTCCGTACCCGATCCTGATGACGCTCGGCGGCCTGGCTCTGGGCCTCGTGCCGGGGCTGCCGCGCGTCGAGCTTGCGCCGGAGATCGTCTTCCTGCTGTTCCTGCCGCCGCTCCTCTTCGCGGCGGCCTTCTTCACCTCGCCGCGCGAGCTGCAGGCCAATGCGCGGCCGATCGGCCTGCTGGCGATCGGGCTGGTGCTGGTGACCACGGCCGCGGTGGGGATGGTGGTGTACGCCCTGGCGCCGGGCGTCCCACTGCCGGTCGCCTTCGCCCTGGGCGCCATCGTCTCGCCGCCCGATGCCGTGGCCGCCACCGCCATCGCCCAGCGGCTGGGACTCCCCCGCCGGCTGGTGGTCATCCTGGAGGGCGAGTCGCTGGTGAACGACGCCACGGCGCTGGTCGCCTATCGCCTCGCGGTGGTAGCCGCGGTGAGCGGCACCTTCTCGCTCGGCGAGGCGGCGCTCTCGTTTCTCATTGTCAGCATCGGGGGCGTGGCCATCGGGCTGGCCGCCGGCTGGGCCATCGTCTTCGTGCTGGGGCGCCTCGAGGACCCGCCGGTCGAGGTGCTCCTCTCGCTCCTGGCCCCGTTCGGCGCCTGGCTGCCCGCCGAGGCCATCGGCGTATCGGGCGTCCTGTCGGTGGTGACGGCCGGGATCGTGGTGGGGCGGCGCGCCCCGCGCATCCTGGGCTCGGACACCCGCGTGCTCGGCTCCGGGGTGTGGCAGATGGTCGTCTTCACGCTGACCGGCCTGGTCTTCATCCTGATCGGCCTCCAGCTGCCGACCGTCCTCGATTCTTTGGCCGCCACGCGAACCTTCGAGGAGCTGGCCTCCTGGGCGGTCATCGTGAGCGTCACGGTGATCCTGGTGCGGCTGGCGTGGGTCTTCCCCGCCACGTACCTGCCACGACTCCTGTGGCCGGGGCTGCGCGCGCGTGACCCGTCGCCGCGACCCCAGGCGGTGCTCGTGCTGGGCTGGGCCGGCATGCGCGGGGTGGTGTCGCTCGCTGCTGCGCTCGCCCTGCCCTTGACCGTCGCCGACGGCTCTCCCTTCCCGGGGCGCGACCTGGTCATCTTCCTGACCTTTGCCGTGATCCTGGCCACGCTGGTCGGGCAGGGGCTGACCCTGCCGTGGCTCATCCGGCGGCTGGGGGTCGGCGACGACGGCAAGGTGGCGCACGAGGAGCTGCATGCCCGCGAGGCGGCGGTGCACGCTGCACTGGAGCGGCTTGCTGAGCTGGAGACGGAGTGGCCCGGGCACCTGGAGCTGATCGTGAATCTGCGCGAGCGGCACGAGCACGCCACCGCCCATCTCGAGCACGATCACGAGGCCGGCGAGGTGCCCCACGACCTCGAGAAGGTGGAGCACGCCATCATCCAGCGCGCCGTGATCGACGCCCAGCGGCTGGCGGTGATCGACCTGCGCGACCGTGGGGTGATCGGGGATGCTGCCCTGCGCCAGGTGGAGCGCGGCCTGGACCTCGAGGAGCTGCGCGCCGAGGGGTAGTGGGGCAGGGTGGGGGGTGCCCAGGGCACGGCCTTCGCTGCTGTCGTGACCGCTTGTGCAGCACAGGTGCACAGGCGCACAGGCGCACAAGCAGGCTTGACGCGGCCGAGGGTGACTCCGGCGCGCTTGCCGCTACTCGCCCGTGGCGGCCTGGCCCGAATTGGCCGGCGGGTGGACAATGGGAGCCAATCAGGGCATGCGCACAGGAATCGGGAGGAGCTCGACATGGCAGCGGAGCAGACCAACGAAGTCGACATCGTCCGGGCGGCGCGGGCAAATGACGCATTCCGTCAGGTGGTCCTGACCGGAGAGAAGGAACAGGTCGTGGTCATGACCATCCCGGTCGGCGGGGATATCGGCTCGGAGGTCCATCCCGACACGGACCAGGTCCTTGTCTTCGTCGATGGCCAGGGCCGGGCGGAGCTGGACGGAGCGAGCTCGTCGGTGGGGCCGAACGACCTCGTCTTCGTGCGCGCGGGCACGCGGCACAATTTCACCAACACCGGCGACACCCCAATGCGCCTGATCACCATCTATGCCCCACCCGAGCACGCACCGGGTACCGTCCACCAGACCAAGGCCGATGCCGAGGCCGCCGAGCACTGAGCAACTGGCCGCCTAGTCCTGGTGAGGCACCCCCGCCACGTCGTACCTCCGCTCCCCGGCCTCGATCCGCAGCGCCAACCGGTTCTGGGGCGGTGGCAGCGGGCAGGTGGCGTACGGAGAGAAGACGCAGGGCGGGTTGTAGGTCAGGTTGAAGTCCACCACCACGCTGCCGTCCGCGGCGAGCGGCTCGGTGTAGAGGAAGCGGCCGCCGCCGTACGTATCGGTCCCATTGGTGGCGTCGCCGAAGATGAGCCACAGGCTGCCGTCATCGCCGCCCGACAGGGCCTCGATGCGCCAGGTCGTGCCGTCACGCTCGAACGCGACCGTCCCGGGAGTCGCGTCCTGGCTCAACGCGCCGGTGATGTCAACGATCTCGAGCGTGGCGCCGGGTGGCGCCGGCTCGAAGCGGGCCGTCACCCGCCACGAGGGGTCGATCGGGAAGTGGTCCATTCCACGGAACGTGGCGAGGGGAGGGGCCGCGGTGTCCCGCACGCGCACGCCGATCCGCTCGCCGCGCCGGATCAGGTGGAAGCGCAGCGTGCCCAGCTCGAGCACGGTCGGGTGCGCGTCGTGATCGTCGACCAGGGTCGTCTCGTGCGCCCGCGCCCCGTCGTGAAGGAGGTCGACCCCGGGATGTGGGACCAGGCCGACCCGGCCGTCGTCACCCAGCCACAGCGATCCGGCGCGCGGCGGAATGCCCTCGCCCTGCAGCACGATCTGGTTGGCTGGGTGTGCGCCCACCCGATTCTCCCCGGGCGACAGCCAATGCAGCCCCACCAGCGCCAGCCAGCCATCGGCGCTCCGCAGACGCTGGTCGCGGGCGGCCCGCCATTCGGCGACCTGCGTTGCGTGCTCCTCGGGCGTCATCGGGCGCAGTCTAGGACCTCGGCCCCGCTATGCTGCCGCCGGATGAGGAAGCGCTACGTCGAGGCGCCACCCGGCGACTTCGACGCGCTGGCTGCGACGGTCGAGGACGCGCTGGCGACGCTGCAGGTCGCGCCGAAGTAGCCGATCTATGCGGGCGGTGCGCCCGTATCGGCCGCCCTGCCTCGCCTCGTCATCTCGCGGAAGGCCAGAACGCTGGCGAGGGTGAGCGCGGCGCCAGGCGCGATGAGCCAGGCCGGCACACAGATGAGGCTGCAGGGGCCGAGGTTCATCAGGACGAAGATGGCGGTGAAGAACCCCGCGAACACGACGCCGAGGAAGGCCGCGAACGGAGCTGGGCCGCGACCCGTCGCCATCAGCACGCCCATCACCAGCAGGACGGCCGGGATCGCGTAGTCGCCCACGCTCGGGAACTCACGGGTCACTGCCACGTAGACAAGCCACGCGGCCAGGGCGCTCCACAGGAGCCCGGCCACCCATCGCCATCGCATCGCTCGCCTCCCTCTGTGTCAGTCGTGGGCCGTGGGGGGACGCAGGTCGGCGAAGCCGGCGGCACGCTGGTAGGCATCGGCCACGCGCAGGACGGTTGCCTCGTCGAAGGCCCGCCCGATCACCTGCAGGCCCACCGGCAGCCCATCGGACAGTCCGCATGGGACCGATATGCCCGGCAGCCCGGCAATGTTCACCGGCAGCGTGCAGGCGTCGTTGAGGTACATGAGCAGCGGATCGTCGGTCTTGGCGCCGATCTTGAACGCGACGCTGGGCGAGGTGGGGGCCAGCAGCGCGTCGACGGTTGAGAGCACGGCGTCGAACTCGGCCTTGATCAGGGTGCGCACCTGCTGCGCCTTGAGGTAGTAGGCGTCGTAGTAACCGGCCGACAGGGCGTAGGTGCCCAGGATGATCCGTCGCTTGACCTCCGGCCCGAAGCCCGCCCCGCGGGTCGCCAGGTAGTTCTGCATCAGGTCGTCGCTGCCGGCGGAGAGGCCGTAGCGCACGCCGTCGTATCGGGCCAGGTTTGCGCTCGCCTCGGCCGGGGTGATGATGTAGTACGTCGCCAGGCCGTGGTCGGTCGAGGGCAGCGAGACCTCCACGATCTCCGCGCCCATTCCCGCCAGGACGCCGATGGCGCCGCGCACCGCGGCCTCGACTCCCGGCTCCATGCCCGCCACGAAGTACTCGCGCGGCACGCCCAGCCGCATGCCCT
>CAZDAV010000098.1:0-4540 GCA_964503725.1 uncultured Steroidobacteraceae bacterium | reverse complement strand
AGGTACGCATCCCGGGCGCCCGCCTTCAGGGCGGCATCGCGGACCGCGCGCTTCTCGACGCTCGTCACGCCGGACGGGACGCTGATCATGACGTCCGGCTTGAAGAGCCGGACGCGGGCCACCTTGTTGATGACGTAGCGCAGCATCGCCTCGGTGATCAGGTAGTCGGCGATCACGCCGTCGCGCATCGGGCGGATGGCTCGCACGTTGCCCGGCGTGCGCCCGATCATCTCGCGCGCCTCTTCCCCCACCGCCACCAGGCGATTGTCGTCGTCGTTGATGGCGACCACGCTCGGCTCGTTCAGGACCACGCCCTTGCCCTGCACGTAGACGAGGATGTTGGCCGTCCCGAGGTCGATCCCGATCTTCATGCGGCGTTCATTGTGACCGCAGGCGTGCCATCGCGGCGCCGCGTCAGGCGTCGATGCGGGTGATCTGCGCGCCCAGCGAGACGAGCTTCGACTCGATCGCCTCGTAGCCCCGGTCCACGTGCTCGACCCCCGAGATCACGCTCGTCTCGGCCGCCGCCAGCGCTGCGAGGATGAGCGTCGCGCCAGCGCGGAGGTCGGCGATCTGCACCTCCCGACCATGGAGCGGCGTCGGGCCGGCGATGCGCGCGTGCCGCTCGTCGAGCACCTCGATGACGGCGCCCATCTTCACCAGCTCCATGGTGTAGTCGAGCCGGTCCTCGTAGATCGTCTCGTGGATGGTCGAGACCCCCTCGGCCTGGGTCATCAGCACCGCGAGCGGAGCCTGCAGGTCGGTGGCGAACCCCGGATACGGATGCGTCTCGATGTCCGCCGGGCCGATCGCCCCACCGCCTCGGACCCGCAGCCCGCCGCCATCGGTGGCAAACGTCTCGAAGGACACGCCGGTGGCGCTGAGCACGTCGGTGAACGAGCCAAGGTGCTCCGGATCGACGCCGCGGATGGTGATCTCCCCGCCGGTGACTGCAGCCGCGATCGCGAACGTCCCCGCCTCATACCGGTCGCCGATGACCGTGTGGTCGACCCCGTGCAGACGATCCACGCCCTGGATCTCGAGGCGATGGGGGGCGGTGCGCTCGATCTGGGCGCCCATGGCGCAGAGCATGGAGACGAGGTTGTCGACCTCCGGCTCGCGGGCCGCGTTCTCGATCACCGTGCTGCCACGCGCCAGGCTGGCGGCCAGCAGCGCATTCTCGGTGCCCATCACCGTCACGTACGGGAAGTCGATCCGGGCGCCGCGCAGCCCGTCCGGCGCCTGGGCGAAGTAGTAGCCGTTCTTGTACTCGATCTCCGCCCCCAGCGCCTTCATCGCTTCCACGTGCAGATCGACCGGTCGCCGCCCGATCCGGTCGCCGCCGGGGTTGCTGATGATCACACGCCCGAAGCGGGTCAGCAGCGGGCCCAGCAGGATGAACGAGGATCTGGTCTTCATGGCCGCCTCGAGCGGCACGAACAGCCAGTCCGCCGCCGCGGCGTGGATCTTGAGCGCATCTCCGTCCAGCGGGATGACCCCGAACCCGATGTCGGACATGGTCCCCGACAGGATCTGGACATCGCTGATCCGTGGGACGTTGCGCAGGGTGCAGGGCTCGTCGGTAAGGACGGCCGCGGCCATCATCTTCAGGACGGCGTTCTTGGCGCCGGCGATGCGGACCTCCCCGCGCAACGGCACCCCGCCGGTCACGATGAACTTCTGCATGGGCCGATGGCTCCGCCTAGGCGGGCCACGCCTCCTTCCATTCGTGCGCGCCCAGGTGATGCCCGTCGCACAGCCCCACCCGGCCGCCCATGTGGCGTGAGGGGAGGTACGGCTGCATGCCCTCCTCGAAGGGCGTGGGTCCCGCATTGCAGAGCATGTACCGATGCTCGCGCGCCCACGCGTAGGCGTGATCCGACGAGCAGAAGGCGTAGCCGCGCGTGAAGTTCGGCGACGCCACCGCGGACGCCATGCCGGCGAGACCGATCGGGCCGGACTCGCGCACGACCTCGATCCGGACCGGCAGCTGCGGCATCCGCGCGCCGCACTGGTCGCAGGCCTGCATCAGGCCAGGTAGTGGTCGCCGTCGTCGCGCGAGTGGCGCTCGACGAAGGTGGGGTCCAGCGCGGGGTCGGCGCCCGGCGGGGAGCCGCGATGCGGCAGGAAGTCGACCGGGCAGATGAACGCGTAGTCGCGGCTGATCTTGCGGAACTCCTGCATCCGGCGGAATCCGCGGTCCGGCTTCCCAGCCGGCCCGCGCAGGTGCGCCTGCTCGGCCTCGCTGGCGGTCATCCCGGGGCCATCGTCGCTCATGTGCCGATCCTACCCCAGCCGGATAGGATGGACCACATGCCGCTTCCCCACTGGCTTGCCCGCGTCAATGTGAACTTCTCGAACCGGTTCATGCGCGTCATCGCGGCCCGGCTGCCATGGTTCGTGGTCCTGGAGCACGTCGGCCGCAAGTCGGGCACGGTGCGGCGCACCGCGATCATGGCCTTCCACCGCGAACAGGGCCGCTGGATCCTGGCGCTCACCTACGGCACTGAGGTGCAGTGGCTGCGGAATGTCCTGGCGGCCGGGGGGTGCCGGATCCAGAGCCGCAGCAGGTGGATCGCCGTCGGGGAGCCGCGCCGCTTCCGGGACCCGTCCCGTTCCGAGGTCCCCTGGCTGGTGCGTCCGTTCCTCGCGCTGCTGCGTGTCAGCGAATTCGTGGAGCTGCGCGAGAAGCGCTAGCGGTCAGCCCCGCGAGCGACGGCGGGTGGCGATCCGCTCGCGCATGAGCGCGGTCTGGAGCGCCGCACGCACGCGGGCGATGTCGACCGGGTCATGCACCTCGCCCAGCTCCGCCTCGGCACGCTTCCGCGCCTCGACGGCCTTCGCCTCGTCGATCTCGTCGGAGTGTTCGGCCAGATCGGCCATCACGATGACCCGGTCCGGCCGCACCTCGACGAAGCCACCGGAGATGAGCAGGATCTGCTCGGTGCCGGCCTTCTTGATGCGCAGCTCGCCGGTGCCCAGCGCGCTGATCAGCTGGGTGTGGTGCGGCAGGATCCCCAGCTCACCGTCGATGCCAGGCACGGTCACCATGTCGACCTCGTCCGAGTACGCCCTCCGCTCCGGACTCACGATCTCCAGATGAATGGGCACTACTTCATTGCCTCGGCGTTCGCGATCACGTCCTCGATCGGGCCTGCCATGAAGAATGCCTGCTCGGGAACGGCGTCGTGCTTGCCCTCCAGGATCTCGCGGAAGCCGCGGACCGTCTCAGTACGCTCAACGTACTTGCCGTCGCTGCCGGTGAACTGCGCTGCCACGAAAAACGGCTGGCTCATGAAGCGCTGCAGGCGACGCGCCCGCGAGACGGTCACCTTGTCCTCCTCCGAGAGCTCATCCATGCCCAGGATGGCGATGATGTCCTGGAGGTCCCGGTAGCGCTGCAGCGTGCGCTGCACCTCGCGCGCGACCGCGAAGTGGTCCTCGCCGACGATCCGCGGGTCGAGAACGGTCGAGGTCGAGTTGAGGGGGTCGACCGCCGGGTAGATCCCCAGCTCCACGATCGAGCGCTCCAGGCGGACCGTGCTGTCGAGGTGACCGAAGGTCGTTGCAGGAGCGGGATCGGTGTAGTCGTCGGCAGGCACGAAGATGGCCTGCAGGCTGGTGATCGAGCCGTCCTTGGTGGAGGTGATCCGCTCCTGCAGGTCGCCCATTTCGGTCGCCAGGGTCGGCTGATAGCCGACCGCGGAGGGCATCCGTCCGAGAAGGGCCGAGACCTCTGCGCCCGCCTGCGTGAAGCGGAAGATGTTGTCGATGAAGAGGAGCACGTCACGGTGCTCGACGTCGCGGAAGTACTCGGCCATGGTCACGCCGGTCAGGCCGACCCGCTGGCGCGCGCCCGGTGGTTCGTTCATCTGGCCGAAGACGAGCACGGTCTTGTCGAGCACGCCCGAGTGCGTCATCTCGCCGATCAGGTCGTTCCCCTCGCGAGAGCGCTCGCCGACACCGGCGAAGACCGAGTACCCGCCGTGCTCCGCCGCAATATTCCGGATCAGCTCCTGGATGATGACCGTCTTGCCCACGCCGGCGCCGCCGAAGACGCCGACCTTGCCGCCGCGCTTGAACGGGGCGATCAGGTCGATGACCTTGATGCCGGTCTCGAAGACCTGGGCCTCGGTCTCCATCTGATCGAAGCCTGGGGCGGTGCGGTGGATGGGCAGCGTGTCGGAAGCCGCCACCGGGCCCTTTCCGTCGATCGGGTGCCCGAGCACGTCGAAAACGCGACCCAGCGTCACCGAACCGACCGGCACCGTGATCGCCGCACCGGTATCGACCGCATCCAGGCCACGCGATAAGCCGTCGGTGGTCGACATGGCCACGGCGCGCACCCAGTTGTTGCCCAGGTGCTGCTGGACCTCGACTACCAGCGTCTCATCGGCGCCGGCAGCCGCCTTGGGGCGCACGATCTCCAGCGCGTTATAGATGGCGGGCAGCTCGCCAGGCGGGAATTCGACGTCAATCACGGGGCCCGTGATCTGGATCACCTTTCCGGTCGCCATTGGTTGCTCTTGCGTCTCCTCGT